>PLJQ01000248.1 GCA_003140275.1 Limisphaerales bacterium | reverse complement strand
TGCGTAAGTTAACAGGCAAACCCGTGTTCCTTACAATCGCGGATTGCGAGTCCGAGGCTCGCCGCATCCAGTTAGTGAATATGCAACGGGTTTATGGCTCTAGGAGGCCGAAAGCAAGGTTTTCCGCACCCATTCGGATGTGGACAGGCCGGAACGCTTCACGGCAGCGGAAATGGCCTTGTTTTCATCTGGCGAAAGCCTGGCTTGCACCAGAATTCCCCTCAATTTGGCCTTTGCAACCTTTGGTCTGCCCATTTTTGGCTTCATAAATACTTTGCGTATGACGAAAATAACTGTTGACAAACCCTACTATTCGTCATACGTTTAGTCAACAAATAAAAACGATATGGCAAACAAACTCGCAACCGAAAAGAAAGTGGCCGTGATTTCCATGCTCGCAGAGGGTAGCAGCATCCGGGCAATTGAGCGCATCACTGGTATCAACCGCAATACGATTATGAGCCTTGGTGTCCGCGTCGGCAAAGCGTGCGCTCAGATTATGGACGTGAAAATGCGCGGCCTTAATTGTGCTCAAATTGCGCGCCGGGGTTGTTCGGCCTGAACGCGTCGCGCACTTGAAGCGCCTTCGTGATATTCGTCGCGCTCAGAATATCGTAGCGCCGTCCTGCGACGCCGGGCCACGAAATCGTCAATGGAGGAGACGAAGCTCGCAGCGCAAACGGCGTATCCGTCTGACGGAGAATATCCGGTTTCAGAGTTCAGATACGTTGCTGCCAGTGCGTTAGCGCACGCGCAGATGGCAGAAGCGGCGCGGGGTTGTCCACCACGCCTGGACCGCTGCTCGCAAGTCAGTTTTAGATTTAAGCGCCTCGGTTTCTTTTCAACCTCACGGGGCATTTGTCGTCACCGTCCGGTAGAACCGCGGTGAAAACGCGTTCGTATCCACGTACACCCGCAGCAGCGTGTTGTCCGTATTCGTGCTATCCGGGAACGTCAACCAAGAATTTGGATATTGGAGCACGCCGGTGTACTGCAGGTAATACATCTGGCCCGCGATGGACGAATACGTGATGGTGTTGGTGCTCGGATCGCCGCCGCCAGCGGACACGATGTTCATGATATAACCTGGCTCGCCAACGGTAATGTAACCGAAGGTCGTGCAACCCGTGCCGTTCTTATCCGTCACCGACACACTCCGTGAACCGGCCGATAATCCGGTGAACGTCGTCACTCCGCCACTGGTGCTGATCGTCCGCGTCGTAGTGTCCAGTGTCACCAAATACGGCGGGGTTCCGTCGCTGACCGTCACCGTCACCGTGCCGTCACTGCCACGTCGTGTGGTCGCATCGGTCTCGGTTAACGTCAGGCCCGGCAGTGGAATGACGGTCACCGTGCTTGAACCCCAGTTGACGTTGAACGTCGTGCCGTCGGTCACCGTTACCGTGTAGTTCGTCGTCGAGTCCGGCGACACTGTGATGGACGCATTCGTCTCCCCGTTGCTCCACAGATAACTTGGATTACTCGCATTGTTGGTTGCGGTCAGCGTCGCCGAATCGCCCGCGCAAAAGGTCGCCGAGTTCACGCTCACTGACTCAGTGCCGACAAAGCGGATGAATTTGGTTTCGGTGCNNCGTTGATGGCGGTGACGACGGCGTAAAAGGGATGCAGGCCAAGGTCGAGGTTGGTGCCAGCGATTGAAAAGCCGGCGGTAGATTGATTAGCAACGGTCGCCAGCAAACCGCCAGTGCTGAACAGTTCGATTTTGGCGATGTTATTCGTGTTGGCAGTGACGGCAAATTGGAGGGTGGCTTCGACCGCGGTGTTGCTGCCGCCGACGAGGCAGTTGAACGTGGCNNGTTTGGATGCGGACACTTTGAGCGAGGCCCTTTTGCGTGCGCACGTGGCTGCCTTCGTAAACAACGGCGGTGAGTTCGTGATAGCCATCCGCAATTGAAGCAGTGTTTAAAGGAAAGTTGAACGAGAGATTCGTCGTCCCGGCCGTCACGTAAAGATGGTTACGGGGCTGAAGATCGGAGACAGAGAGGTTTCCGTCGAGTTTGTTAATTCCGGTCGGGTTGATGACAAACGCGGCCGATCCACTCAAGCCGGCCTGAATTTGCGCGGCATTCAAGCCGGGAGTGCGCGAGAGCAGATTGAAGTTGGCCAAGGCATAACCGGAAGGGTCGTAGCCGACGAAATCCTGGGCGACCAACCCGTCCGCCATTTGCAAATCGGGATTGGTGTTGATCGCATCAAAGAGTCGCTGCGTCAGTCCGGAAGTGTTGGTGGTTGGAGTGTTCGTGACGGCCACGGTCACTTGAGCGCCATTGGTTTTAGTGACGGTAAGTTGAAGGAAGTCGCCGGGGAGCGGGGCTTTGCTCACGATAAATTTGCGAACCCCCCAGACGATCGAATCAAGAAAATTGCTGCGACTGGTCGTAAGAAAGGTCGTCAGGATCGATGCCCCGCCGACGGAATTGCTGACGGAAATCGGAATCTGGCCGCCGGTTTTAGAGGGATCAAAGGACTGTAGTTCGATGCGGTCGCCGTGGGCGGAGGCGAGGACTTTGCTGGCGTTGGTCAAGCCGTTCAACGCAACGGTGAGATTGCTGGCGACCATCTGGATGGTTGCGCCAGCGGGTACGACGGAGTTCGTCGTGAAGCCGTTGACGGTGATGTAAAGCCGGTTGTTCTTTCTCGGTGGAATGTTTGTCAGGGTTTGCAGCCAGGTGCCGTCGAGAAACAAATCAACTTGCTGAAGCGGGTGCTGAACATCGCTGGCGGCGAACTGAAGGGATAAATTGGTCGTGCCGCTCAACAGGGCATTGGTCGAGAGATTGTTCCATGCGCCGGCAGCGGGTCGGGCGAAGGGTGCCGCGAGCGGTTCACCCACGATGATCCCCTGATACGGGTTGGCGACGCTTTGGTAGTAACACTCGGCCAGAGTGAATCCACGCGCTTGATAGAAGTAATTCAGCGGATTGGGAAACTTCTCGAGGTAAGCGCAAGGCTCGACGATTGTCCCGTAGCTGCCGGTCGCCCCGCCCGCGAGCAAGGACAGAATGTTGAGTTCCCCGGCGTTAGGCTCAAAGAGCAGACCCCCGAACGAAGTCAGATTGTCCGCCATGGCACCGGGCGCGAAGGTGACGTCATCGACACCGTAACTGTAGCCGCCGGTCTCAGCGCCGAACGTGTCGCCCAAACCGCCAATGCCATAGATATTGGTGCGCTGCATCGAATAATTGCCACGCAGGCGCGTGTTGAAGATTGCGTTGTCGAAAAGTTGGTAGCGAATATTGCGTTCGGTGTCAGTGCTTTTGCCCAGGTAAACCTTTTGCGCCGGAAAGGTGCTGTCGCTCGCCGCGCCACGATCCACAATGATCTTTGCCTGCATGAGATTGCTCGAAGTGATCATCGTGGCAAGGAACGAGTTGCTGTCGGCGTTGATGGGAGGAGTGGAGCGAAAGATGCCTTCGCTCCCGGCGTACAAGCTTGTCGAGCTGGGCGCCATCGGGCAGGTGGACAGCGGAAGAGAATCAGGTTTGAACCCATAGAACAATGTGGACGTGGTGCTATTGTCCCCGTTTGTGGTCGTGGTCACCCGGTAGGGAATGTCCATCGAGAGCAGGACGTAATCAATTTGATTTGTGAGTTGGCGACTGGCGAGCATGGCAAGCAGCGGACTGAGCAGGACGCTCTCGTACTCGCTCTGCGTCCATTGCACGTTGCCACCCGGCCATTGGATGCGCAGAATATTCTGGGGCGGGAGCTGTCGCCGTTCGGCGTAATAATTGCCCAACTCCACAGATTCGCTGCTGTTCTGGTTGACGACCAGAACCAGGTTTAATCCGCTTCCAGCAGCGCAGACAGGGAATGGCAGACCGACGAGCGAAATCGCCATCAGCCAGAGGCGCAAACGTCTTTTCACAGAATCTTCATCGCCGTAATCGGCCAGATTGTAAAGCTATTTTCGCCTCGCCCTTCGAGGAAAATAACCCATTTGCATAAGGACGGCGACTTTCGACTTGCGACCGGGTTTAAAAATTTGTAACAATCACCCCACTTTATGGCAGCCATTGGCCGATTTCAAAAGGGCGACGATATTTTTTACGCCAAAGTAGTGGACGGTGAACTTTTCCGTTTGCGGGGAGAAGTTTTCGGTTCACCCTCGTTCGACAAAAAGCCGACACCCTTCAAGGGGTTGAGGACGTTGACCCCGGTCGCTCCCTCCAAAATTATTGCGGTAGGATTGAACTACGCCGACCACGCGCGAGAGACCGGGAAACCGTTGCCTAAAGAACCGCTTTTCTGGCTCAAGGCGACAACCTCACTGATTCCTGATGGAGCGAAGATCGAAATTCCCTTTTCGGATCATCGCACGGACTACGAAGCGGAATTGGCCATCGTCATTGGCCGGCGGGTGCGCAACGTGACGCCAGCGGCAGCGGCGCGCTACATTTTCGGCTACACTGCGGCCCAGGACATCAGCGACCGCACGATTCAAAAATCGGAAAGCCAGTGGGCGCGGTGCAAATCGTTTGACACGTTCACGCCGCTGGGGCCGTACGTAGAAACCAAAATCGACCCGCATAATCTGACCATTCAACTGTTTCAGAATGGACAATTGCGCCAGAACTCCAACACCAGTCAGTTGATCTTCAATTGCTATCAACTTGTGAGCTTCATTTCCACCAACATGACGCTGTTGCCGGGAGACACCATCGTAACCGGCACGCCGAGCGGCATCGGCCCGATTGAATCGGGTGATCGGTTGGAAGTCCGCATTCAAGGGCTGTCGCCGTTGGTCAACACGGTAAAATAACCTGCGATTTGCGACTTACGGTTGACGAACCTGGTTGCAACCCAAAATCTCATTGCATGAACAAATCATAAATCGAATACTGTAAATCCCTTTCCATGCGCTGGACTCAAGCCCTAATTCCCACGCTCAAAGAAACGCCCGCAGAAGCCGAAATCGTCTCGCACAAACTGCTCCTGCGCGCGGGGCTGGTTCGCAAGCTGGCCGGCGGTCTCTATACGTTCCTGCCACTCGGACTGCGCACACTGCGCAAGATCGAGCAAATTATTCGTGAGGAGATGAACCATGCCGGCGCGCAGGAAGTATTGATGCCCGCGCTGCAACCGCCGGAAATATGGCAGCAAAGCGGGCGTTACGAAACCGCGCGCGACGTGCTGTTCAAAGTCCGCGATCGCGCCAAGAAAGAATGGCTGCTCGGCCCGACCCACGAGGAAGTCATCACCACGTTGGTCGCCGGAGAAATCAATTCCTACCGCCAGTTACCCAGGAATTTCTATCAGATTCAAACGAAGTTTCGCGATGAAATTCGTCCCCGTTTCGGTTTGATGCGGGCCAAGGAATTCATCATGAAGGATGCCTACAGCTTCGATGCCACGGACGAAGCGGCGCAGTTGAGTTACCAGAAGATGTATGACGCTTATACGCGCATCTTTCAGCGGTGCGGTTTGAAGGCGATGCCGGTGGAAGCCGATACCGGAGTGATGGG
>PLJQ01000084.1 GCA_003140275.1 Limisphaerales bacterium | reverse complement strand
TTTCTTGGGGTCGGCTTGCACCAGGCGCGTTTTGGGCCGCGGCACCGAAAAGTTCAACTGCTTCAACAAACGTCGCACGTGCCCGGGGTGATAGCTCACCGCAAATTCCTCCTCAAGAATCTGGGCGATGTGGCCAGCAATGACACTATCCTCAACTCCATCAACGTTGCAAACGCCGATATTCGGGGACACGTATCCACGGGGCCGCACGGCACCGTCAGCATCGGACCTAACGGGTCTGTCGGCAATTCCAGTTGGGTTGACGCCGGTAATAACGGTATCCAGCCAGGTTATTTTACTGACGATATGAATGTGACTTTTAACGACGTTTCAGCACCGTTCAATGGTGGGGCGTTTACACCCGGCAGTGGTACCGTAGGCGGCACCAGCTACACTTACGTGTTCGGCTCGAACAATTACCCGATGTCCAACCTCAGCATGAACGGGAATAAGAACATGATCGTGACGGGAAATGCAGTCTTGTACGTGACCGGCGATACAAGCTTGAGTGGCAATGCTTACATAACGGTGGCGCCCGGCGCTACCTTGAAAATGTATGTTGGCGGAAGTGCGTCTCTCGGCGGGAACGGAGTAATCAATCAGACGGGAAATGCCACGAACTTCTGTTATTACGGATTACCCTCCAATACCTCGCTTTCACTCTCTGGAAACGGGACATTTCTAGGCGTGATCTATGCGCCAAGCGCCAATTTCACCGTAAACGGTGGCGGTTCCGGTTCTCAGGATTTTATCGGCGACAGCGTGACGATGACCGTGACCCTGAACGGCCACTTCAAATTCCACTATGATGAGGCACTGGTTGGATTTGGCGGTGGCGTGAAATTCGTCGTCACCTCCTGGAACGAAATCTAATTCCGTTTTACCAGAGACGATTCCGGCTCACAGCGCTTTGACGAATCGACCGAGACGGTTCATCGCTTCCTTGATGTTGTCCATGCTCGTCGCGTAAGCACAGCGGATAAAACCTTCGCCACACACGCCGAACGCCACGCCGGGCACCACCGCCACCTTTTCCTCTCGGAGCAACTTCAGTGCGAATTCTTTGGCGGGTAACTTAAACTTCGCCACGCTTGGGAACGCGTAAAATGCGCCGAGCGACCGGTGACACTCCACCCCCATGTCGGCGAACGCGCTCGCGATGAAATTCCGGCGACGACGGTATTCGTTCACCATCTCCCCGACGTCGATGTCGGGACGTGTGAGCGCTTCGATGGCAGCCTTTTGCGCCAAAGACGAAGCGCAGAGCATCGTGTATTGGTGGATTTTCATCATTGCCTCGATGAGTTCAGCCGGGCCGCAGGCATAGCCGAGACGGAAGCCCGTCATCGCCCATGCCTTTGAGAAGCCATGCAGAAATATCGTGCGGTCACACATCCCGGGCAGGCTCACGATGCTTGTGTGCGGCGCGTCATAGGTTAGTTCGGCATAGATCTCGTCGGTAATGACGATCAAGTCGTGCTCGCGGGCAAATGCCGNNGCATTAACACCTGGGTCTTTGGCGTGACCTTTGCCTCCAACATCGCGCGCGTGAGGCGAAAACCGTTTTCCGCCTTCGTCTCCACCGCCACCGGCACGCCGTGAGCAAAGAGAATCGTCGCGCGATACGACACGTAGCACGGTTCGTGATACAGCACTTCGTCGCCCGGATTGATGAGCGCCCGCAACGCGAGGTCCAGCGCTTCGCTCACGCCCACGGTGACGAGCACTTCGTTGTCGGGATTATATTCCGCCCCAAAAGTCTTACGGACGTATTTTGCGAGCGCCTTGCGCAGTTCGAGATAGCCGAGGTTGCTGGTGTAATGCGTTGCGCCGCGTTCGAGGGCGAATACGGTGGATTCCCGCACGTGCCAGGGCGTGTCAAAGTCCGGCTCGCCAATGCCCAGACTGATGACGTCCTTCATCGTCGTGACGATGTCGAAGAAATCGCGGATGCCGGAGCGCGGAATGTCGCGCACCGTTGTGTTGATACGATTACGGAGAGATCGAGAGCCGCTCATCGGAAGCCTCCTGATGCATCAACACGCCGAAGCGCTTGTAGGTTTTGAGCATGAAATGTGTCGAGGTCGAAAGCACGCCCTCCAGCGGCGCAAGGCGTTCGCTGACGAATGCCGCCACCTCGCGCAAGTTGCGCCCTTCCACGAACAGCAGCAGGTCGTAAGCGCCGCTCATGAGATAGGCCGAGCGCACTTCGGGAAAGCGGCTGATCCGTGCAGCGATGGAGTTGAAACCACCTTCGCGCTGGGGCGTCACCTTGACCTCAATGACAGCCGTGACCGTGTCGAGATCAAGTTGGTCCTCGTTCAGGATGGCTTGGTAGCCGCGGATGACGCCGCGCTTCTCGTAATCAGCGATCCGGTTATCCACCTCCGCAACGGTAACGTTGAGCATGCGAGCCAGGTTTTCGCGCGATTCGAGCGCATTGTTCTGCAACAGCTTTAGTAGTTCATCCATAATTCACCTCAAGTGACGTATCGGTTGAAGCCTAATGGTTGATGGTGCGTCTCGTCGAGCAGGAAGAACAGGCTAAAGGATGGTTACGCGCGTGATGTCGTCCGA
>PLJQ01000472.1 GCA_003140275.1 Limisphaerales bacterium | reverse complement strand
GTATGCGATCAGCCACGCGCTGGCGGAATCCTCCTCGGCGGAGCAGGCCACACCGAAAATTCTCCAGGTCATGTGCGACAATTTTGGTTGGGACGTGAGTGGACTGTGGAGTGTGGACTCACGGGAGGGCGTGTTGCGCTGCGCCGAGATATGGAGCGCGCCAAATATCCCGCTGGACGAATTCAAAGCGGCCAGCCGGCAATTGACTTTTGCGCACAACGTCGGGTTGCCCGGGCGCGTGTGGGCCAGCGGTCAGCCCGCCTGGATCGCCGACGTGGCTCAGGATGGGAATTTTCCTCGCGCGCTCGCCGCGAAGCAAGCCGGGCTGCACGCCGCATTCGCCTTTCCGATTTTGATTGGCTGCCGCGTCAGCAGCGTCATTGAAATTTTCAGCCGCGAGGTTCGTGAGCCTGACGAAGACTTGCTGCGCACGTTGGCCGTTCTCGGCAGNNTTACTGCTCGGCGATCTTCCCGCCGGGAGTCCGCTGGCCAGAAGCGCAACGGAAATTAACAAGGCCGCCGGTCGTGCCGCTACACTGACCCGGCAAATCCTGGCCTATGGCCGCAAAGCTTTCCTACGACCGGAATCGCTCGATCTGAACCAGGTCATTGTGAGCATGGAAGGCATGTTCTGCGACCTCATGGGCGATGACGTGGACGTGCGCATCGATCCGGCCGAGGGCCTGCGCNNTTCGCGCCGCCCTTCGGGGTCGGCTACTACACGGCCTGCGCCATCGGCAGGGTCGATCCGGCCGAGGGCCTGCGCGCCGTGAAGGCGGACGCCGGACAGATTGAACAGGTCATCATGAACGTGGCTATCAATGCGCGCGAGGCCATGCCCAATGGCGGCAAACTCACGCTGGAAACCTCAAACGTCTCGTTCGACCAGGAGAGCGTGGGCCGTTATCCAGAATTGAAACCGGGCGACTACGTGATGCTCGCCATCACGGACACCGGCACGGGCATGAGCGAGGAAGTAAAGACGCGCGTCTTCGAACCGTTCTTTACGACCAAAGGCGTTGGCCAGGGCACAGGGTTGGGATTGTCCACTTGTTACGGCATCATCAAACAAAGCGGCGGGCATATCAGCGTCTATAGCGAACCAGGGCGCGGCACGACTTTCAAAATTTATCTGCCGCAAGTTGAACTACAGAAGAAGATTCCCATTCAGCGCCTTGATTCACCGGATTTGCCGCGCGGGACGGAAACCATTCTGCTGGCCGAGGATGATCCGGCCTTGCGTGAGATGGCGGCGACCTTGTTAAGGCGGCTGGGCTACACCGTTTTGACGGCGGCCAACGGTGTCGAAGCCTTGAGCCTGAATCATCAACGAGACACCGGACACATCGATTTGTTGTTCACCGATGTCGTCATGCCCCACATGAGCGGCAAGGAATTGGCTGACCGCGTGCGGGCGTTATATCCGCACACCCAAATTCTTTTCACCTCCGCCTATACCGAGAATGCCATCGTACATCAAGGCGTCTTGGACCAGGGCGTGGCGCTGCTGCAAAAGCCGTTCACACCGTCTGCGCTGGCCCTCAAAGTGCGGGAAGTGCTGGATCAACCGGGCGCGCGGAAGCCGGACACCACGCAAAAAACTTTTGGATTCGCGAAAATCTCAGATGACGTAAAGACACCCGGGAACTGATCATGGCAAAGTGGATGCAGAATCGAAAACTGACGACGTTCACGCGCGTGGTGATACTCATCGCGTTTTACTTCGTCGGGGGATTGGTCGGCAAGGAGACCTCGTTCCTCTCCGGCAGCGTGGCCCTGGTCTGGCCGCCGGCGGGCATCGCGCTCGCGGCCATTCTGTTGTTTGGTTACCGGTTTTGGCCGGGCGTGGCTTTGGGCGCGGTCCTGTTTTCATTCATGAATGGAATGCCGTTTGGATTCTTCACGCTGGGAACGGCCATTGGCAATACCATTGGCGCCATCGTCTGCGCATTCCTCCTTAAAAAATTCATCGCCTTCGACAATGCGATGGAGCGCACACGGGATGTGACTGGCTACATCGGATTGGCGTGTTTTCTGGGCACGACGGTCAATGCGGCATTTAATGTCGTGAGCCTCGCCTACAGCGGCGCGGTGGCGTGGGACGATTTATTTCCTACCACCCTGGTGTGGTGGGTGCCGAACGCGTTGGCCGGGCTGGTGGTCGCGCCGTTCATCATCACCTGGGCGACGCCGTCGGCCACCCGCTGGGATGGCAGGCTGATTGCCGAGGCGGTGGTCTGCGGCGCCGGCCTGGTGGGCGGCACGCTGATTTCCTTCAATTCCTGGTTTGTCCATGGGATTCAAAATTATCCGCTGGCCTACCTGCCTTTTCCCTTCCTCGTTTGGGGCGCGTTGCGATTTGGCCAGCGTGGCGCGACCACCGGAACGTTGCTAGTGTCGGCGCTGGCCATCCATTCACTGCTCCACGGAATCGGGCCGTTCGTAACGAATACCGAGAAGGACAGTCTGATGCTGGTCGGCAGTTACATCGGGATCCTGGCGGTCACCAATATGCTGCTGGCGGCCGCGGCAAGCGAACGCCGAGCCGCAGAGCGCGCCGTGACGGAAAGCGAAAAACGGTTTCGCGCGGTGGTGGAAGACCAGACGGATTTGATCTGCCGGTTCAAGCCGGACGGTTTGCTCACTTTTGTCAATGAGATGTTCTGCCGCTTCCACGGCAAACGCAGCGAGGCGCTGATCGGAACAAACTTTTTCCAAACGCTTTCCGCAGAGGATGCCGAGGTTCCACTGAGCTATATCAACTCGCTGCCGGCGGATGAACCGGTGGTTTCGTTCGACCATCGTCTGCATTCGCCGGACGACCGGGTGGTGTGGCATCAATACCGGGTCCGGCGTCTGTTTCAGGAAAAAGGCGACACACGGGAGTTTCAGGCGGTGATTCAGGACATCACGAAGCGCAAACAATCCGAACAAGCCCTGCGCGCGAGCGAGGAAAAATATCATTCGCTCATCGATCACATCCCGGACGTGGTCTGGACGGCCGATTCGAACCGGGACCTGATTTATATCAGCGGCAACGCCGCCAATGTGCTGGGTTACAGTTCGGAAGAACTCCTCGGCAGGCAACTGTGGCTGAATCGGATTCATCCGGAAGACGGGGCGCGCGTCGGGCAGGCTTACCAGAAACTTTTTTCCGATGGCGAAAAATTCGACGTGGAATACCGCATCTGCCGGAAAGACGGCGGATGGATATGGTTGCACAACCGTGCGCTCTCCACGCGCCCGCGCGAGGGCATTATGTGCGCCGACGGCATTTTCCTGGACGTCACGCGACGCCACCTGGCCGAAGCCGCCGTCCAGCACACGAAGGAAGCGGCTGAATCCGCGAATCTCGCCAAGAGCCAGTTCCTTGCCAACATGAGCCACGAGTTGCGCACGCCGCTCAACGCCATCATCGGCTTTTCGGAAATTCTCACCGACAAAACTTTTGGCGACCTGAATGACCGCCAACTCAAATACAGCAACAACATTCTCAACAGCGGCCGCCACCTGCTCCAGCTCATCAACGACATTCTTGATCTGGCCAAGGTGGAGGCCGGGCGCGTGGAACTGATGCGCAACAAGTTCAGCGTTGGCAAGGCTTTGTCGGACGTGCAAACCATTGTCAAAACGCTGGCCAACAAGAAACATATCATCCTCGAGTTCGCGGTGGTCCCGGACCTGCCCTCGTTGTTCGCTGACGAAGCGAAGTTCAAGCAGGTCATGTACAACCTGCTCAGCAACGCGATCAAGTTCACACCGGATGGCGGGAGAGTGACAGTGACTGCCGCTTTCCAAAACGAAGCCGGCGGAGATTCGGGTCCGGCGTCAGAGATTGCGACGTCAGGGGAGTGTCTGCGCATCGCCGTTACCGACACGGGCATCGGCATCAAGGTGAATGACCAGCAGCGCGTTTTCAAAGAGTTCGAACAAGTGGACTCATCCTACGGCCGGCAGCAGCAAGGCACTGGCCTAGGATTGGCATTAACCAAAAAGCTGGTCGAAATGCACGGCGGACGTATCTGGTTGGAGAGTGAAGGCATCGAAGGCAAAGGCAGCACCTTCACTTTCTTGATTCCGATTCCAAAGTCCGCAGCCAAGCCGACACAACTTACCGACCAGCCGGACTCGCGCGACGACACCATCCGTCCACTGGTTTTGGTTGTTACGAATGATGACTCCCATCAGCGCTTGGTTGGGCATTACCTGACGGGTGCCGGTTACGAGGTTGCGGTGGTTTCCGAAACTGCGGCGATGATTGCGTCGTTGAAAGCCCGGCGGCCTTATGCCGTGGTAATTGACCGGAAAATGGGCAGCGCAGGCGACTGGCCGGGCGGCGCAGGCGAGTCGCCGGAACAACCCAAATCCGATTTTTCGGACACGCTCATACAACATAACTGCCGCTCACACATCCCGGCCGGAATACCGCAGGTGAGTTTTTCGGATGACGGAAATGGCCGATTGGCGTTCAGCTTATGTGACAAGGAACGGGCGGTTCAGGAACGGCCGAGTTCCCGGCTCGTGGACGCCATCCGCCAATCCGACAAAACCACCGGCAAGGAACTCAAAACGATCCTGATCATTGACGACGAGCCGGCCATGCTGGAGTTGCTGACGACAACTCTGCTGCAAAAAGGATTTAGAGTTCTTCGCGCTTCAAACGGCCGCAAGGGTGTGGAATTTGCCACAAGTTACCACCCGGACGTGATCGTCCTGGACTTTACCATGCCCGAACTCGACGGGACCAAGGTCGTCGAACAATTGCGCGCGTATCCACGAACCAAAGACATACCTATTCTGATCCAAACGGGCACCGTGCTCAATGAGGAAGAACGCCAGCGCCTAGCCGGTCACGTGCAGGCGATTACCTCCAAAACGGAACGGGGAAGTCTGCTCGCCGAATTGGAAAGATTGGATGCAACCAGCGCGGGGACCGTGATCACTGGAGCGAACCGATGACCCCCAAAAAAATACTCATCATCGAGGACAACTTGTTGAACCTTGAGCTGGCCACCGACTTGTTGGAGGCGGGCGGCTTCGTGGTTGCTTCGGCGCCGACGGCTGAAGAAGGGCTGCGGATGGCGCGGGAGATATTGCCGGACCTGGTGCTGATGGATTTCGGCCTGCCCGGCATGGATGGCCTGTGCGCCACCAAAGACCTCAAAGCCAATCCCGCCACGCGCCACCTGGTCGTCGTCGGACTCACCGCCCACGCGATGAAGGGCGACGAGGCAATCGCCCTGCAAGCCGGCTGCGACGGCTACCTGACCAAACCCATAGACACCCGAACATTCATAGAAACCATAACGCGCTTTATTGCGTCGGCAAACTTGCGTTAAACAACAAACCACCCACCGGAAAGAAAAAATTATGCCAAATGAAATCCAAAATATCAAACCCACGTCCAACGGGACAACGCGTCCGCTCGGTTACGTGCTGGTCGTGGACGACGAAGAACAAAACCGCACGTTGCTGCGCGACCCGTTGGAAGCGCGCGGCTACGAAGTTGAGGAAGCCGAAAACGGATTGCAGGCGTTGGAAAAAATTGCCGCGCGTCCGCCTGATGTCATCCTGCTTGATGTAATGATGCCGCAAATGGACGGCTTCGAAGTCTGCCGGCGCCTGAAAACAGATGGGAAGACGGCACCCATTCCCATCTTGATGGTGACCGCGCTGTCCGAACGCAAGGAACGGCTGATGGGTATTGCCGTGGGCGCGAATGATTTTTTGAATAAACCGGTTGATATCCAGGACGTGATCCTGCGTGTGGGCAACGCCGTTTACACCAAACATCTTCACGACCAGCTTCAGATCGAAAAGGAGAAGTCCGAGCAGTTGCTGCTGAACATCCTCCCCAAACCCATCGCTGAACGGATGAAACAAGGGGAAACCAACATCGCTGACATTCATCCCGAGGTCACGTTGGTACTGGCGGACCTGATCGGCTTCACCACCCTCTCAGCCCAAGTCGGTCCGGAGCAGATCGTCCAATTATTGAACGAGATATTCTCGGCCTTCGATCTTTTGGCGGAAAAATGCGGCTTGGAAAAAATCAAGACCATCGGCGATGCTTACATGGTGGCCGGCAACATTTCTGTTCCCCGGCCAGATCATGCCGAGGCCAGTGCCGAACTCGCCCTCGACATGCAGGAAGAGATTGCGCGACTCAACCAGGAGTACAACACCTCCGTCCGTCTCCGGATTGGCATCTGCACCGGCCCGGTCGTTGCGGGTGTCATCGGACGCGGTCGATTCGCCTACGACCTTTGGGGTGAAACCGTGAACCTCGCCTGCCATCTGGAATCCACGGGCGAAGCGGGAAGAATTCAAATCGCCGAATCCACCTACCAACGATTAAAGGACAAATATCAGTTTGAACCCAAGCACGGAATTGACCTAAAGGGACACGTCCATGTGTCCGCCTACTGGCTCGGCAAACGAACATTGGCGGTATAGAAAAGTGAACCCGTTCAGTTGGTCTTGGTTGGCGGTGTTTTGATTTGTGTCGTCGGTATACGGAAAAAACTTTCTAAGTTTTAATCGCACATCGCAAATCCTGGGTGAAATCTAGCCAGCACTGAATTGATCCGGGCGGCGTTTCATCTTCAGCGTAGGGTTGACTTTCGCCCAACCGGACACCGAAACGGACACCAAAAGAGTTAAAACGGGCATAGTTGGGTTATGCTGATTTATGTTGAATAGCCAACGAAATCAGGCATATTTGAGGCGCAACGGCGGGAAATTTAGACCGATTCCGACCCTCGCCTCCAGGTACTGACAGGGTAGTGGCTGCGTACTTACGTGTACTCGGCGAGTACTTGGTTTCCGGCACTTCGACTGCTTTGAGGATCATGCTCCATTCTGAAATACCCAAATCGCTTTGGCGGAACGCTTTCTGAACCAAGAAACCGTGCGTAGGTGTCAGTCGAAAACCGACTCTCGCCTTAGGAGTGCTGACACCATGATTTCTCGCAATGGCAGTAGTTTGGAAATAGAAGGCTTCTGAAATGTATGAGCGGACGAATTGCTGCGACGAATTGCTGACTTTGCAGATTGAACGGATTGAATTGTCAATTCTCCAGGGACAGGCAAAACTCGCCGCTCGACACCCTCCTGCCTGTCTGGGACCATGCGGTTAAGATGAGTCCGAGCGAAAAGCAATTCTCCCTCACCCGCCGAGCGTCAACGAAGAGGTGGCGCGTCAAAAACCGTTGTCTTATCAGTCCGATGAACAACTTAAATGCTCCCGTTCTTCCGCCTTGAAAGCATTCATTTTGAAGGGTATAGCTGTAATCATCGGCCTGTTTTTTAATCAGTCAACGTGGAACTAATCATAAGGTTCACATGAGAAATCCCCGCAAGATCTGCAACGCTTTATTGTTGGTGGTTTTGGCCTTCACGGCATGTGAAACGCCGAAGCAGCCGCGACCGCTTACATTCAAATCCGGCGGAAAGGTCAGCTATAGTGTAACGCCAGAAGAAGAGCGCATGCTGGATTCTATTCAGGAAAAGACTTTTTTGTTCTTCCTGAATGAACATCATTCCAACTGGGGAATTGTAAAGGACCGCACGGCCGACTGGGCGCCTGCCAGTATCGCCGCCACAGGCTTTGGGATCCCGTGCTTTGCCATTGGGGTTGAACGAAAGTGGATCACCCGTGAGCAGGCTGCGCAGACTACACTGAACATGCTCAATTTCTTTGCCAATTCCGTGCAAAGCGCTGATACCAATGCGACGGGTTACAAAGGTTTTTACTATCATTACCTGGCCATGGATACCGGCACACGCACATGGAACTGTGAACTTTCTTCCGTGGACACCGGCCTGCTCATGATGGGGATCATCTTCGCCCGGAATTATTACAACCTGGAAAATGAAGTTGAAAGCCGCATCCGTTTACTGGCAGGGAAATTACTTGGCCGAATTGAATGGAATTTCATGGCCATGCCCCCTTCGGGTGAATATGCCAACACTATCTCCATGGGCTGGACGCCCGAAAAGGGATTGCACGATATGGGCTGGAGCGGCTACAACGAAGCGCTGTTCCTTTATATCCTGGCTGCCGGCACCGGGATGGAAAATGTTAAACAAAGCTATCATTCATGGTTAATATCCTACAAATGGCAGACACCATACGAAGGACTTTCGCACGTAGCTTTTCCTCCTTTATTTGGTCACCAGTTCTCCCAGGCATTCATCGATTTTCGGGGCGTGGCCGATCCGTATCTGAAGGAAAAGGGAATCGATTACTTTGAAAACTCCCGCCGTGCGACCTATGTGCAACGGCAATACGCCATTGATAACCCTCACGGCTGGGTAGGCTATGATTCGCTTTGCTGGGGCGTTACGGCAAGTGACGGCCCCACGGAGAAGTATAACTTTGATGGTAAAAAGTTCTTAGGTTATGCCGGCAGGGGAACGAGCGGGCCCGATTATAACTATTTTGATGACGGGACCATTGCGCCTTACGGGCCGCTGTCTTCCCTGCCGTTCGCACCCGAGATTGTTTTACCGACGATCAAATCGATTCTTCAAAGATACGGCGACAGGCTTTGGGGCAAGTATGGTTTGTATGATTCGTTCAACCCGACGGCCAACTGGTTCGATGATGATTTTCTTGGTATCGACCAGGGCCCGCTGCTGATCATGATCGAAAATTTCAGGACCGGATTGGTATGGGATTATATGCTGAAAGATCCAGTGATCCAGGAGGGCTTGAGCAAGCTTGGATTTGAGCATTTGAAATGACCAATGGAATTAAAATTAAAAACTTCAACGGTTCCAATCTGCGGGTGACAGTGACCATCAATTGAGCCGAGAGCAAAGACTTCAATAAAAAGGAAATTAGAGTAAAAGAGATTCCTGCGGAGGTCGCAATTGATTATTAACCATTAGACATGTCCGTGATATTATGACCGAACAGGAAATAACCGCGGTTCACCAAACCAAACCGGAAGACCGTCTTCATTTTTCACAATTAGCTGCCTATGGTGCCGGAGGCATTATTCCCATCGCCCTCTTCAACATTGCCGGCATACTCGTAGGTTTGATGGGAAATATAAGCCTGGGGCTCAGTGCCTTCTGGCTGGGCGTAATCCTGATCATTCCGCGTTTGTGGGATGCGCTTTCTGATCCCATTATCGGTCACCTTTCCGATAATACCAGGACCCGTTGGGGACGCCGCCGTCCATACCTTCTAATCGGAGGCATAATGGTTGCTGTCTTTTTTGTGGTCATGTGGTGGATCCCCAAAGGGGATAGGGTGCGGGTCTGGTTCCCGACAGAAACAGGCTTCCAGGCGTTTCAACTGGTCTATATTCTTTTCTCCCTCCTGCTATTTTTCACTGCCGTCAATATTTTTGAGATCCCTCACGGCGCCCTGGGCATGGAGATGACCACGGATTACCATGAACGCACCCGCCTTTTCAGTGCCAAGAGTTTTGTCGGCAACCTCTTTGCCATGAGCACACCCTGGCTTTTTGCCCTCGCCAATATGGGAAGGTTCAAAGGCGCAGGAAACGAAGCCGATGGCATGCGCTATGTGTCGATCATGATCGCGGCTTTGCTCATCCCGCTCTCCTTCTGGTGGTCCTTCAAATTGCGCGAGCCGGGATTTGTAAAAGCCGCCAAGCATGAAAAAACACTCTTCTGGAAAGATATGAAACGTGCCGCCAGCAACCGGAATTTTGCCAGGCTGACCTTGACAGTTTTCTCCCTGGCCATGGGTTTCAATTTCGTCCAACTGCTCGGATCATACATTCCTATTTTTTATGTTTTCGGGGGCGACAAAGTTGCGGGGGCCTATCTGCTCGGGATCAACGGCACCATCTGGGCCATTACCGGGCTGCTGGCCGTTTTCCCCCTGAACTGGCTCAGTCCGGAACTGGGCAAACGGAATACGCTGGCTGTTTCGATCTTACTCATGTGCCTGGCTCAACTGTCTAAGATTATCTGCTACAACCCTCGCTTTCCTTACCTGATCATTATACCCACCGTTCTGCTTTCCGCCGGAATGCTGTTTTTCTTCACACTGGGATCTTCCATGGTGGGGGATATTTGTGATGAAGACGAATTGAAAACGGGTTATCGCGCTGAGGGAAGTTACTACTCGATCTTCTGGTGGTTGATCAAAATGGGAACCGCCTTCGCCAGCTTTATAGCAGGCGCCCTGATCGTCTTGACCGCGTTTGACGAAATCCAAGTCACAAAAGTCGATAGTATCCAGGGGATTATCCGGGGAATTCGCGGTGAGATTCAGTCCTGGGGAGGCGCTCAGGCTTTCACGGGCACCAATACGGAGTTGCTCGGCAAAACCAAAACGCAGGTCGCGAAAGCGCTCGACGAGGCTAAGAAATACGTGGGCTACCTGGAAATGGAATCGGCCAAGAAGCCGAAGCCGTCCGAACCATCGGCGACGGAATACCAAAGCCGCAAGCGTGACAGGCTGCGGGATGCATTAGCCACGATGAAATCCACTGCCGGCGGACTGGAACAGTTACAGTTGCGTTTGGCAAGCCTGGGGCCCCAGGCCCAGGACTACCTGGTCAAAGCCACTGTGGCGGAAGCTATTCCCCTGACCCTGCAAACCAAGCTCGAAAAAGCCAGGATGAATTCATTCGAGCTTATGTCGCATCTGAAAGCCAGGTCCATGGAGCACAAAAACAGCGCAAACCACTATCAAGAGATCATCCAGAACATCACCACCGTCAATAACCGGATTGCCACCCTGAACGCGGCATCATCCCCGGCTATCCTGGACGAAGAGCTTAAAACCATAGCAATGGACATGGTGCCGCTGACAAAACAAGCACCTTATACCCTCTTGATGATGCGCGTGGTCGAGATCGGGCTGCCAGTGTTATTGAGCATCTTCTCCATCTTCTTTCTCCTCCGGTACTCATTGACTGAGAAGCGGTCGCACGAGATCAAAGATCTTTTGAAGCACAGGAATGAAGCACGTTCAAAAGAGGCGAACGATCCGACGGGGACAGCGACTGTTTAGAGCCAGAACAAAATGACCTTTAATGTAAAAGAAAACAATTTTTACTTAAACGACAAGAAGGTGTTTCTCAATTCAGGGGAGATTCATTATTTCAGGATCAGACGCGAACTTTGGGACAAGCACCTGGAAGCAGCCAGGGAGGCCGGTTTAACCACCGTCAGCACTTATGTCCCCTGGGCATGGCACGAATCAAAGGAAGGCGTTTTTGATTTTGACGGCGACTCCTGTCCGGAACGCGATCTCAAAGGCTGGCTGCAGCGATGCCAGGCCATGGGATTGACCTGCATCGTCAAACCGGGGCCGTTTATCCTGGCCGAGACCCGTGGCGCGGGGCTGCCGGATTGGTTCATGAATCAGTACCGGGAAGAAGTCAAGATGCGCAATCGTAAGGGTGAGATCGTGCCCAGCGACGGCGTCAGCTTGCTCCACCCCAAATACCTGGAAAAGGTAACGCGTTGGTATGACCAGGTCGTTCCCTTGATCAGCGAACGCGAAATATCGGCTGGCGGCCCGATTATCATGATGCAGATCTGCAATGAGATCGGTGTATTCTCATGGCTGGCGCACCAAGGAGACTATTGTGAAAATGTCAGGGTTCGTTTCATTTCATACTTGTCCGGCAAATTCAAAAGCATTGCGGAACTGAACAGCCTGTGGGGAACAGTTTACCCGGACTTTGCCCACGTGGAACTTCCCCCTGATGGCAGGCTTCCTTATGCCTCAAAGGGTGACCGCGGCCGTGATTATAGATGGCACTGTTTCTGGAGAGCCTATTATGGCGATTATTTAAGAATGCTGGCGAGCATGGCCAGGGACAGGGGGGTCACCGTTCCGTTTTATCATAATCTTCCGGGCTGGATCTATGGAAGCGGCTATGAATTCCCGGTCAATGTCACCATGTACGAAGATCTTTTCGGGGATAAGAGCGAGATCATTTTCGGCGTCGATCATATCCCGGAATTCCTTTCACACCGCAACATGCACGATGACCGGATCATAAATGACATCACCTTTGCCATGCAGGGGAACAAACCGTTGTTTGCCGCCGAGTTCCAGTGCGGCTCCCGGGAATACCACATGGTGACGAACCCCCGTGAGATGGAGCTTTTCTACAAAGCAAGCATTGTTCACGGACTGACCGGCTGGAATTATTACATGTTCTCACAGGGGCGAAACCCAAGGCACAGGGGCTATTCCGGCGAAACTTTTTACTGGTTCACCCCGCTGACGCCGGAAGGCGAGCGCACCAGCGCTTTCCCCCTGATTCAACGGATGAGCAAAATCGTTAAAACTTCCGAACACCTGATCGTTGAGACAAAACGCAAGGCAGAGGTCTGCGTCCTTTTCTATCCGCCTTATTATGCCACGGAACTGGAGAGGCCAGAAACCGGAGCAAGCGGGCTTCAGTACAGCCCTTCAGCCATCCGAAGGCCGGCCTATTTCGACGGCTTGCTGAAAGCGCTCCAGGTTCTCAACATCGATTATGATATGGTGGACTTGGGCCAGGCTACCACGGACACATTAGGCAAATACAAGCAGGTCTGGACGTTCGCCACGGATGAAATGAATGCCGAGGATCAGCAGACCCTGGTGGATTATGCCAAAGCCGGCGGACAGCTAGTGATGTTCCCGTATCTGCCGGACCGCGAGATGTCGCAAAAGCCCTGCGCCATTATACGAGATGCCCTCTCAGTAAAGCCGTCCGGAATAGAGATCATCGATTCTCCGCTGATCGATCTCTATAACTTGAAAGACATCAAGTGCGCCAATCCGCAGATCATTTATGATGAGCAATCGCTCGCCGGCGCGGAGATTGTCGCCAGGACTATTCTCGGTTCCGCGTGCGGATTCGCAAAAATCCTTGGCAGCGGCTCTATCATTCACCTGGGAACCTGGATTGGGTTCGACACTGAAGGGCATAAGGCAGCGTATGAAGCTATTCTGAGGGAATCTGGATCAAAGCTCAGGCACGCATCAGCTTCCAATGGCAACATCACAGTCAGCGAGCGCTTTACGGCTAACCATGCTGCAGTTCTCTTCATTGGGAACTATTACAACGAAGAACAGGAAGGCAACGTCACCTATACGCATCCTGAAAGCGGGGAGGCCATTAATGTGCCATACGCGCAAAACAGGATGATATGGCCAGCGCTTTACGGCGTATTGACACCCGTGTGCCTGGAGGTGTCCGACGGAATTAAAATCCTCCATAGCACTTCGGATATTCTCGGTGTTGCGCTGAATAATGGCCAGCTCGAGATCACGCTGCACGGAGATCGAGATCTAGCCGGGGAGATCGTTTTCGAGGGCGCTAGGGTTGATAGGATCCAATCCGCGACAGTATCTGGCGGACCTGCAAGAATAGTTCGTGACAACAAACGCACCACGTTCACATACAGTCACAAACACAAGGAAGAGATAACCCTAAGTATTAAAATAGGGTTGAACATTAAGAATTCTCTTGGTTTATCCTGTGAATTTCTTGCCAACGGCTCCCTGAAGTGCATGCAAGTTGATCCTATTAGGATAAGCCTCAAAGCCGCTACTCCTTTTTCAAAGCCGGGTACGAACCTCTACCTGAGGAAAAGAGGAAAACCATTTGAATTTACCGCTCTGCTAGGCCCGGAAACCAACAGCCTTTTCAAAATCGCCGATGATGCTTTTGTTGCCAAGGGACGCTGGGCCGATCTCGATTACACCTGCATGCTGAAACTGTCAAAGAAGAGCCTAAGTTGGCAGTGGAGTGTTGATATCAAGAATCTGGCCGACAAGCCTGTTGAACTGGATCTGATTTACGTGCAGGACGCCGGGCTGAAGTCGGTGAACGCCGGGTTGATAAACGAATATTACGTGAGCCAGTACCTGGAACGGCGCATCCTCGAGGATAAAGTCTTCGGCGCCGTGGCGTGCTGCCGTCAGAACATGAAGGAATCAACCGGCCATCCCTGGTTTATGGTGGCCTGCAAAAACACCGCGCTGGCCGGAAGTGTCGACGGCATGCAGTTTTATGGCAAGACATACCGGGAAACCGGCATCCCGGAAGGGCTGCGGGCAGATATCACGGGGGGCGATTATGCCGGGGAATCCTCGGTATTCGCCTTGCGGGAAAAACCATTCAGACTAGCCGCCGGAGGGGGGGCATAAGAGCGCTTTTCTTGGCACCTATCTGCCGGATCATCCGCAGGCCACTTCGGAGGCTGATCTGAACCGCTTGCCCAGCCTCATGCTCGAATTTGATCAGGAGACCTCGCCTCAACAGGCGAATGGGCTGATCGCCCCGGCGAGGAATTTATTCAATACCGCTCCTTTTTTGCCGGTGGATGATTTGAATGAGGATGAACTGAACCGCTTTTTTGATGAGGAAAGGCGCCATTGCGAAGATGAAAACGGCCGGTTGCTGTCATTCTTCAGCATGCGCCACAACCATGTCGTGCTGCGGGCTAAAGAGGTAATTGCTGACCGGCCGCATGCGCACATTATGCAAGCCCGGGCCGGGTATGTGCCTGATGAAAGCATTATGTCCACCACCTCTTTTGCCTTTGGGGTTTTCAATTCACACATCACACAGGGCAATACCAATTTTAATGTGCTGCTGTCGGTCTGCACCAGCCAGTTCAATCTCGCCCCGGAAACGGGTCAGCGGATCTTTGTGGAGGTGGATGGAAGGCGCTATTTGCTTGGCGTTCCTTCTGCTTTCGAGATGGGCTTGAATCACTGCCGGTGGATTTATAAACACGGCAATTACTGCTTCCAGGTCCGTTCGTGGACCTCCAAAGCCGCTCCGCAGGTCAATATGGACTTTAAAGTGATCAGTGGAAATAAAGTGAAGTTGCTCGTTACGCATGATTTTGCTGCTCTTGCCGGCTGGACCATTTACCCCGGGAGCCAAGCCGGTGAATATGTGGCCAAACCCAGCGCAGACAGCATGATTGTGGGCAAATTTCCAGATGCACGATTCAGGATTGTGATAAACAGCATCGGTTCTGATTACCGGGCTTGTGGCGACGAAGCGCTATATCCGCACCATACCGGCCAGCGAGGCTCTTTGTTCGTCCTCGATGTCCGTGAATCCGCGGATTTCTGCATGAGTTTCATCGGCGAAGCGTGTTCTGCTGCCGATGCAGTTAAATTCGAAGATCCTGATCGTCAGTGGCTCTCAGATTGCCAGGCGGCACGGTCTTCCTGGAAAGATTTGAGTTTGAACCTTTCCCTGCAAGGAAACCAGGAAGACATCGCAGCGATCCGTGAGATCCTGCCCTGGTATGGCATGAATGCCATCACCCATTTTCTGACCCCTTACGGGCTGGAGCAATTCAGCGGGGCAGCATGGGGCACGCGTGATGTATCCCAAGGGCCGATCGACCTGCTGTTAACCCTTCAAAAGTATGATGCAGCCAGGCAAGTGTTGTGCATCATATTCTCAAACCAGAACCCGGATGGCGGATGGCCGCAATGGTGGATGTTCGACAGCTACTCGAATATCCGGGCTGACAGCTCCCATGGCGATATTTTTTACTGGTGCATCATTGCCCTCAGCAACTATGTCAAAGTTACCGGCGACCTGAAAATTCTGGACGAGGTCCTTCCTTACCATCATGGAGAAGGTCCTGCCCGGGCTGAGCAAACGCCGCTCAGCGAGCATATTGACCGGCTGATTAAAATGATCGTTGATTCATTCATCCCGGGCACTGCCTTTGTGCCCTTTGGCGGCGGTGACTGGAATGATTCCCTGCAGCCGGTCAGTAAGGAATTAGCACAACGAATGATTTCAAGCTGGACCGTCGAGATGAATTACCAGGCCTTTTCTCAATACCAATGGGTGTATGAACAAACCGGTAATACAAGAAAAGCCGGACAACTGAAAAATATCTGTGAACAGATCAAAGCCGATTTCAACCAATACTTGGTCAAGGATGGCGTCGTTGCGGGATATGGCCTGGTTGATGGCGACCGTGGCATCAGCTTGCTGTTACACCCAAGTGATACCACGACCGGGATCCTGTACAGTATGTTGCCAATGAACCGCGGCATCATCAGCGGGATATTCACCAACAAACAAGCGCAGCATCACCAGGATCTTATTGAACAGCATCTGAAGGGTCCTGACGGCGCCCGCCTTATGGACCGTCCGCTAAGGTACAATGGAGGCATCCAAACCATTTTCCAAAGGGCGGAAAGCAGCACCTTCTTTGGCCGCGAGATTGGGCTGATGTACATGCATGAGCATATCCGTTATGCGGAATCACAGGCCCGTACAGGCAACGCGGATGCCTTCCTCAAAGCGCTCCGCCAGGCCATCCCAGTGGGGTACAGGGACGTTGTCCCCTGCGGGGATATCCGCCAGTCAAATTGCTATTACACCAGTTCGGATGTTGCATTCAGGAACCGTTATGAGGCGGATGAACGTTACGATGAAATAAAGACCGGCAAGATCACGCTCAGAGGCGGATGGCGGGTGTATTCCAGCGGGCCTGGTATCTATATCGGCCTGGTCGTTTCGCAATTACTTGGCTTGCGGATTGAATCCGGGAAAATCATCCTCGATCCTGTCATGCCGAATTCCCTGGATGGTTTATCCGCCTCAATGGATTTATTGGGTCATGCTGTGACGTTCAATTATTCTGTCAAGGAAGGTAATTTCAGCCCCAAAGCCGTCTCCATTGATGGCAAAGCCATTCAGTTCACGTATGAAGAAAACAAATACCGCAAGGGCGGAGCAGTGATTTCGGCTGAGCAATTTTTGGCCATGCTGGATCGGCAGGAGCATATTGTGGAGGTAAGGTTATAGAGATTCTTATTGCGTATCCGTCAGACGAACGGGCAATGGGCGGGAAGCCAACGAGGAATTGCACCTGATCACTGTCTCGATGCGAACACACCCGGATGTGTTGAGCCTGCGCTACTGTAGTGTCTCACAAACGACTGGAGTTATTTTCCTTTGTTTTTTCGCATTCGTGGGCGGGTACAACCTAGTTTAATCTTCTCCAGGGTCTGTCTGCAACGGTTGAGTTTTTGCACGATTGAATCCACAGTCGCCGTCCACACGAACGGTTTCGGGTCGGTGTTCCATGCCGCGAGAAATTCAGCAATCGCTTCTTTCAGATCATCCACACTGACGAAGACACCGCGACGGATGCGTTTACCCGTCAGTTCTCCGAACCAACGTTCCACTAGATTCAACCAACTCGAACTGGTCGGGATAAAATGAGTAATGAAGCGGGGATGCCGCTGCAACCAGCGTTGCACTCTGGGATGTTTGTGCGTGCCGTAGTTGTCCATTACGACATGCAACTTCAGATCTTCGGGAAACTCTTCATCCAGCCGGTTAAGAAACTTCAGGAACTCCTGATGGCGATGCCGAGCGTAGCATTCTCCAATGACTTTACCCTCGGCCAGCTCCAGCGCCGCAAAGAGGGTGGTGGTTCCGTTTCGCTTGTAGTCGTGCGTCATGGTTCCGCATCGACCGCGCTTAAGCGGCAATCCGGGTTGAGTGCGGTCCAATGCCTGTATTTGGCTCTTCGTCAACACAGAGCACCAGGGCTTTTGCTGGCGGATTCAAATATAAACCCACCACGTCGGTCAGCTTTTCCAGAAAATGCGGGTCTCTGGAAAGTTTGAAGCTGTCGGTTCGATGCGGCTTAAGCTGATGACTCTGCCAGATCCGGTTGACGGTGGCTTTACTGACACCGTGTTCTTTGGCCATCGTCCGGCAACTCCAGTGGGTGGCTCCGGAAGGCTTGCTCCGCAGAGTGCTCTCGATGATGGCCTCCACCTTCTCGCAAGGATAAGTCGGCTTTCGTCCACGGCCCGAAGCAACTTCCCACAGACAGTTGACGCCCTCTTTGCGAAAGCGTCCGAGCCAAAGCGCGGCAGTCTTGAAATTGATCTCCAAATCCTCGACAATCTCGCGTGTAACGGCGACGTGGTAATCAACCATGCCGTGAACCACTTCGTTACGCAATCGTCTGAGTTCTTCGATTGTGTGAGCGTCCTCTGGAGAAAAAATACCGACGCCAATGAGTTCTCGTATGGCAAGGATTGAAGGGCGCGGGCGACCGGACAAAGTCGAGAGACGGTCTTTGTGCTTTTCGCTGAGGCGAGCAACTGTTCGCTCAAAGTCCACCCAGGCTGCCAGAAAGGCACCAAGCTTCTGATGCTGGTCCTCCGGGGACTTCCAGCTCGTCCTCGAAAAGACTCTGAAACAGAAGTCGGGCAAGCTCCGCATAAATCTCTACCTTCTCGCGTTCGACCGTTAGCCCGTTGCCTTGGTGATAGAGTTGGTTGCGTAGTCTATGGAACCACTCAATCTCGCCGAGATTTACGCCCTCAATGCGGTTGGCCGCGTGACTCTCCAAGGCATCAATCAGCCGGGGAAAGCTTTCGCTAATCTCGGCGTATTCTTTCCGGCTCATTTCGATGCCACTAATTCTCTTGGGGAGGCCAAGAAAGGTTTTGACGGTACGTTGTCGATGCTGAGGAGCGCCAACCGACGATGCTTGTCGCTGTCCTCTCGCAAAAGGGAAAGGCCGTGTTGAAGTATTTCGCGGGGGCCGCTCGCCCAAGGTTGGCCTGACATATCGTTCGTTACAGTGTGAGCGTAGCATCGCCTAACGACCCAATATAGGTTATCCGCAGCTCAGCGACCCGGCCCACGCGGGCGCACGATTGCAATCCCGATAAACAGTATCGGGATCTCGCAGACTCGACCAAGAGCGTGATGGCCGGGTTCGCTGCAGCGTATGTTAGGCCACAATCAATGTTCGTCCTTATCATCTTTCTTCTTTGGTGCAGCCTTCGGTGCAGCCTTTGCTGGCGTGCCGTGAGCCGGCTGAACACGTTGGTCGTTACGCCTTGGCTGTTCGTGTCCACGGGCATCTCTTCTGAATTTTTCATTGCGAATGGCGTGCTCTCGCCAATCAGCATGGTCTCTTTCCCATCCATGAAAACGCTCCAGCCGAACTGAATCAAAGACCAGCCAGGCACCGCCAGCTCCCAAATAGAAATACTGGTTTCCAACTAGACCGACGTATTCGCCGTTAACCATGACGTAACTATCAGGAACCATCACTGGCTCCGAGAACACCGGTTGCGGAGCAACATAAACCGGTGCCGGTGCAATTACCAATGGCTGGAACGCCACCTGTCCATTTGGTTGGACTACACAGCCTGACACTAGCACTAATCCCCCTGCCGCTATGGACAGGCTACACACACGCATACATTTCGTTTTCATTATTGTATTTCTTTTTTTAGTTTTTTGTTTGTTGACTCCGCTGACACCGTATTCGGAGAAAATGTGATAAATGTAAATGGCACGCTGTGGCCTAACTTGTTAATACACGATCCACTTGTTCGTATATTAGCATTATATTACAGTTCATTTTCGACCAGCCAGCAAGCAGTCCCAAAAGATGGAATCCGGCAGAACCATCTTGCCTTAACAGTTAATGGGCGCGGTTCGCCTATTAGCTTTCATCATAAACGACCGTAGTTTTCCCAAAAATTTCTGTCCATGATTTAATTAGAGAATTACGACGCTCGTTTTCTCCACAGCAATGGCTGCACCTGTGCAGCCGGCAGTGCCATCAACCTGCGACATCAACTTGGCAAGGTCCGGCCGATAAAAGGTTCATCTGATTCTTCACCTGAAGTTTCACCTGACGGGCACTGTGGATGCGGTAACGGGGCAATGCGTAGCGTTGAGCGAGCAGTCGAAAAAGTAGCTTGCACCTTTGCAAAATAAGGCTAGAGTAAGCCTTGAAACAGAGTGTGTTAGGCTCGGAATGGTAAAGCTTCCTCGTTCGATTCCGACCCTCGCCTCCAGTACTCCGTCAGAATCCAGCAAGTACACCGTTCCTACTCAGTCAGTACACTCTTGACTCACAATGGAGTTCAAGAGGGTATTGCGAAAGTTTCTGCAACAAGATCAGAGCGAGTGAAATACGCCGGAAATCGCACGTTGGGCCATTGTTGCTGACGGGTTAGAGTTCCAAAGCTACGCTGTCGCCCATGAACTCCAATCTTCCGGCGACCGGCACGGCCGAACTGCTCGAACTACTGGCCCCTTACATTCCCGACGATTTCATCGATCAATCCTGGGCCGCCGGCTCCACGGGTGGGCGGCATCGAGAGTACACCGCGGCGGAATTGCCGGTCACTTCAAAACCAGCCAGCCGGGATCGAATCAAAACCTGTTAGCGGGCAGTTAAAAGCG
>PLJQ01000118.1 GCA_003140275.1 Limisphaerales bacterium | reverse complement strand
TTGAGCCTTCGCCGGAAGCCAGTATGAGGGCGAGCGTTCCTCATTAACTAAATGGTTGTAGGCCGGGGAGAGGAGAAGCGTTTCGCCCAAGCTGGACGCCCTACCTTGCGGTTCACGGGTAGGGAGAAAACCTCCGGGGCGATGTCGGTGATGCGACCGTCTTTTAACAGCAGTTACGTTGGATTCGTTATCTTACGGGGCCGCTGAGTAACTATAGTAACCAATATACATTTCGTTCCAGGTTTGCAAGCCCCAGCCCACCGTGAAGTTTGGATCGTACTGAAAATTGTTGGGATTGTCCGGGTCGGTGAAGACGTCCATCAATGCTTGATTCTGGATGGAGTTATCCCATGCGCTCGTGTACCTAATAACGGTGCCTTTGGTCAAGTACTTGGGTTGCGCGAAGCGATACGTGGTCTGCCAGTGGAACTCGTAGTGCGGGACGGATAGCAGCACTTCGCTGGTCCCATTNNTCGTATAGATGGCTTCGTATTTGGCGCGCAAGCCGCGGGTATGCATGTGCGGATACACTTCATAAAGATAGACATTGCTTGGAAAGGCAGGAGAATTCTCTACCACCTGATATTCGGTCGTGTTCGGAGGAATGGACCAACTGGAGGACGAGTCGGCGACCGAAGTCTGTGTCAAAGGATACGCGGGAGCTGTCGCATTAGTATAAAGGCCAAGCAGACTGTAATCGTTTGTATGCACCCCGTTGGCAGTGTAGTGGAGTTGGAAACCTAGTGTGGTGTTTTGGGTCAATAGCTTTCCGGTCCCGGCCGGAAACGCCCCGAGATAGGCGCCCGGAACATAAAGGGTCAAGAAACTGTTTATCACATTATCCGCTCCTATGGCAGCCACGAGGTGATGCACTACTGGCACGGTGCCGGGCAGAATCACCGCCGCGCGCAACCAAGCCGTCGCATTAGTGTAGGTGACGTACACATAGCGGTAATCGATGGTGCCGCTCGCGGGAATATCCTGGTTTCCGATCGGGATGATAATGTCCGGTGTGCCCAACTCGGCAGGCCAGGCGAAGGGATAGTTGGTCTGCGGCGGAGCATTGGTGAGGGGATCAATGCCGCCTCCCCGCAGCGCGCCATCATCAATCCATTTCACGAGCATGGCGGATTGAGTCGGGGTCAGGGATATATCATTCGTAAAACTTTGGTAAAGAGGATCGGCGTGCCACGGCGGCATGCGGCCGGCCAGGGTTTCAATCCGCATCTTCGTTGCGTTACTGTAAACCAAGTCATAACTGGTCATTTCGAAGGGCGCGATGTTGCCCGGACTGTGGCAGCGAACGCATTTATCCAGCAGCAGCGGCGCGATGTCGCTGGAATAGGAAGGCGAGGGGATTGAGTTCAGCGTGATGGCGCAGCCGTTCGTGTGTGTTTCCCGGGGTGTCACCGTTCCACCGGCCAGAAAACTGGTCAACGCATTCGACAGGTAATTCTGGGTCGTCGGCACCGGGTTGCTGTCCATGCGGTCATCAATGGCACCGCGGTAAAAAATACGCCAGCCCAGCTTGTCGATGCAGACCGTTTCGGGAGTGGTGGAGGCGTGGAAGGTGTTGGCGACCAGTTGCGCCCGGTCATAGAGGATCGGGATATTCGTAATCCCCAGCGCGGCGGCTTCGGTCACGATGTTGGATCGGTTGTCCGCTGAGTTGGCATCGACCATCCAGAACACCACTCCCTGCGGCGAGAAGTTGGTGCGCAATGTGTTGATGGTGGAAACAAATTGCGCCACGTTCGAGCAACCGTTGCCGGTGAAGATCAGCACCACGGCTTTGACGGTGGGGTCGTTCTCGAAATAGTAGAGCGAGCGGGAGATTCCCTGGTGATCGATCAGCCGGAAATCATCCGCGTATTCATACACCCGCCCGAATTGGTTGGTGTCCAGTTTCATGGCCCGATAAAAACGAGCGGGCATTAAAGTCGAGGCCGAGTCAAACCAGGTTTGTGAGAAGTTAGTGAGAGTGTGCGTGGAGAGAAAGGTCCAGTTGGTGGAGGACAGGTCGCCGGCTTGCAGCGAATAATCGCGGTTCGTTTCGCCCTGGAGGGTGAGGCGGGCGGGGCCGGCGCTGCGGTCAATGCCCAATTGAGTCGGTTGCGCGTGGCACCATCCGCCGAGGATCATGCCGGAAAAGAAGAGAGCAATGAGCTTTTTTAGATGCATGGCAGGGTAGATTAGCAGCAGAGGAGGCGATGAACAAACTTTTTTGCATTTTTTCTCTTCGTTTTTCTTTGCTCCTCAGATCGGCGGTTGCCGTTTCCGCACAGGCTCTTCGCCGGAACCATTCAGCTAAACAGAACGCTCGCCCTCACCCCGTCCCTTGTGGCCGTGCTCAAGCACCCCTTGAAGGAGAGGGAGAATCATCGTCTGTCGCGTGGTGGAATGAACCAGATGCCGCTCACTCCGCTCCTATTTGGTTTGTCTCCATGTTTCACAGGTTGTTTTCAACCTATAGTTCTTTACCCCGCTCCTTTTTACGGTAGTTGGACACGGACGAAACTTCACGCGACGCTCCCAATTTTGTGGTCTGGCCTCTCAGTTTTTCCGTTGTTTTCAACGGCGAGTTTCCTCGTTGCTTCCGCGTTGCATAGCAACGGGCTTTCCCGGCTCCTCGTTCCCGTTGATTCCGCCGTTATTCTGATCGTTTAGCCCGCCTTTGCTTTGTGCGATTGGACCCAAGTTCGGTGGGTTAAGGAAGGACGGAGTAATTAAAGTAGCCGATGAACATTTCGTCCCACGTTTGCTGATTGAATGTTATGCCGTAGGGACAGGCACCCGGGTAATTAACATAACTGGGTGAATACAAGGCAAAGTTGGGGTTGTTGCCGCCCTGTTCGTTGTAAAGCGCCATCAAGTCTTCATTCTGCACTGAATTGTCCCAATGAGAGGTACACCTGATTCTCGTGCCGGCGGGTAAATCCTTGGGTTGCGCCAGACGGTAAGCGGTCTGCCAGTTGAACTCGTAGTAGGGAACGGAAAGCAGCACTTCGCTGGTCCCATTCGTATAGATTGCTTCGTATTTGAACGATTTGCCCCGGGCGTGCAAATGGGGACTAAACTCATAAAGCCGAACGTTTGTCGCAAACGCGTTTGTCGAAAGCGGATTGGAAGGTGAAAGCGCTCCTTCAGTTACTTCCACGTGGTCGTTGGTGTTGGTGGGGACGCAGATTAACTCGGAGTAAACTGAGCTCTGGATCAAGGCATTGGTAAAGCCGGCAGCATTGGTAGGCGGGTTGGGCGTCGTATAAAGACCAAACTGACTGGTATCGTTCGTGGCCACCCCGATGGCAATGTAATGCAGTTGGAATTGAAGTTGCGTCCCATTGGTCAGCAGCTTGGCGGTCCCGGGTGGAAACGCCCCCATCTTGGATCCCGGAGCATAACCGGTCAGGAAACTTTGAATCGTGTCGTCCGCGTTTCTATTATAGGCTAGAATGTGATGCACCACCGGCACGGTGCCGGGCCGAACCACGGCGGCGCGCAACCAGACATCCGGACCCGTATAAGTGTAGTTCACATAGCGATAGCTGAGGACACCGCTGTCGGGAATACCTTCGGGTGTATTCGGGATGGAATTCGACCAGATTGTGATGATAGTGTCCGGAGTGCCCAAAGAGGCGGGCCAGGCAAAGGGATAGTCGATCGGCGGCGGCGGATTGGTGAGGGGATCGGAGCCGCTTCCGAGCGGTGCGCCGGCGTCGATCCATTTAACCAGCATGGCGGCTTGGGTCGTGCTCAGGGAAAAATCATTAGTGAACGTTTGGTAATTATAATCGGCGTGCCACGGCGGCATGGTGCCCTTGAGGAGTTCCAGCCGCATCTTCGTCATGTTGCTGGTAACGGAGGCATAATTCGTCAGGGCAAAGGGCGCAAGGTTCCCCGGACTGTGACAGCCAATGCATTTGGCCTGCAGCATCGGCGCGATGTCGGTGGCATAGTCAGGCGTGGGGATCGAATTCAGCGTGATGAGGCAGCCGTTCGTTTGCGTCTGACTGGGGCTCACCGTTCCGCTTGCCAGAAAACTGGTCAACGCATTCGACAGGTAATTCTGGGTGGTGGCCACCGGGCTGCTGCCGATGCGATCGTCAATGGTACCACGATAAAAAACGGGCCAGCCCAGCTTGTCGAGGCAGACCGCTTCGGGAGTGGTGGAGGCGTGAAAGGCGTTGGCGACAAGTTGCGCCCGGTCATGGAGAATCGGCAGGTCAATGCCGAGCGCGTTGGCTTCGGTCACTATGTTCGATCGGTTGTCCGCCGAATTGGCATCGATCATCCAGAAAACGATTCCCTGGGGCGTGAACTGGTCGCGCAACGATTTGATGGTGGAAACAAATTGCGCCACGTTCGAGCAACTGTTGCCGGTGAAGATCAGCACCACGCCTTTGACGGTGGTGTCGTTCTCGAGATAGTAGAGCGAACGAGAGATGCCCTGGTGATCGATCAGCCGGAAATCATCCGCGAGTTCAGGTGCCGAGCGGTAAACTGTGTAGGGGTAGAATGAGTTTGTGTAGGTGTCCAACTTCAGGGCCCGATAAAAACGAGCGGGCGTCGCCGACGAGGCCGAGTCGAACCAGGTCTGATTCGAGTTGATGAGGCTGAGCGTGGACAGAAAGTTCCAGTTGGTGGACATCAGGTCGCCGGCTTGGAGCGAATAATCGCGGTTCGTTTCACCCTGGAGGGTGAGGCGGGCGGGGCCGGCGTTGCGGTCAATGCCCAATTGAGTCGGTTGCGCGTGGCACCATCCGCAAAGGATCATGCCCAGAAAGACGGGAGTGAGGAGCTTTTTCAAGTGCATGGCTACACAAACTATAGCAATAGACGAGGCATTGAACAATCTGTTTTTTGAGTTTTCTTGCGCTTCGTTTTCCTCCCATTCGCAGGTCGGCGGCAACCGTTTCCGCACCGGTACTCAGCCGTATTCAGGCAGTATAAAGTGGGTTCGCCCTCACCCCAACCCTCTCCCCCAGCAACGGGAACTCACATTTCCCGCGCTGGAAAATGTCACTAAACGGTGAGCGTTTAAAGGTGTCCGCAAAGTTCTCCCTCGCCCCGGGGTGCTTGCGCACGGACACAAGGGCAGGGTGAGGACGAGCGTTCTGTTTAACTGAATGGTTCCGGCTCAGAACGTTTACGGAAATGCGACGGCGAGCGGATGCTACCGTTTGGTGTCCACGCTTTAGCGTGNNGCCGGGACACCAAACAGTTTTTTCGCACAGGCGCTTAATGTTTGGGACGCAGCAGCACGACTTTCTTGGTGGAACCTTCCACCTCAACACTGTGAGTTTCGATGGCCGGGTCGTTCTTGATCGCATTGTGAACGATGCGGCGATCGAAGGCGCTGAGCGGTTCCAATTCCACGACATCACCCCAACGGCGGACTTTCTCGGCCGCATCGCGGGCTTTTTTGACCAGCGCTTCGCGCGCCTGCGTGCGGTAGCCGCCCACGTCCAACATCACTTTTGGCGAAGCGGGGTCCGTTTGAAACACCAAACGGTTGGTGATGTATTGGAGGTCGGAAAGCGTCTGTCCCTGGCGGCCAATAAGACGGCCGGAGTCGTCCGCCTTCACGTCGAGCAGCGGACCGTCTTCCAGCGGATGTTCCTCCACGGTGGCGTCGAAGCCGAGGAGTTCCAGCAGTTTTTCCAGGATGGCTTTGGGTTGAACAGGCATAACAGTTTTCCAATGGTGAATTGCGAATGACGACTCCTGTGTTCGGCCGGTTATCTTTTCTTTTTCTGGGGGGCGACGGGCACCGGAGCTTTGGCGGCCGTGGCGGCCGCGTCGGGGTTGGTTTTGGTCAGCTTCATCTGGGCAATGGTTAACAGATTTTGCACCGTCCAGTAAAGCGCCAAACCGGCGGAAAAATTGTACAGAAAGACGACCATCATGAGCGGCATGTATTTCATGATCTTCTGTTGCGCGGGATCCATGCCGGGCGAGGCCGGCGTAAGGCTGGCCTGCCACAGCATGGTGGCGCCCATGATGAGCGGCAACGGATTCAACGGAAAATTAAAGCCCGGAATCATGAAGATGGTGTCCGATTTGGACAAATCACAGGCCCAGAGAAAGTGCGCCCCCCGCAACTCGATGGCGCTGCGGATCATCGTGTAAAATCCGAAAAAGACCGGAATCTGCAGCACCATCGGCAGGCAACCGCCCAAGGGACTGACTTTGTTCTCCTTCATGAACGCCATCAGCTTCTGTTGCATCTTGGCCGGCTCGGTCTTGTACTTGTCCTGGATCGCCTTCATCTGCGGCTGGAGGGTCTGCATCCGTTTCATCGACCGGGTGCTGGCCTTGGTCAACGGCCAGAAAATCATCTTGATGATCACGGTGATCGCGATGATGGCCGCTCCGTAGGCCAGGCCGAGTTGATGGTGCAGCCAGTTCATCGCCAGCAAGAGCGCCTTGGCAAAGAACCCGAAGAACCCGCCAAAACCCATCACGAGGTCGATGTTGTTGTCGAACTGGCCCGCGATCTGCGCGAGCGAGCGGTATTCCTTCGGGCCGGCGTAAATGGTGAACCGCCGTTCGAGTTGCTGGGCTGGCAGCAAGGTCACCGCGGGAAAAAGCAGCGAGCTTTGAAAACCATGCGGTTCGGCGATGCTCTTCGGATTGGCGGCCATTACCTCCCGGCTGGGAGGCGGCAAATTGATCCGGTGCGCAATCACCTCGGCGGCCGGCTCGTTGGTCGAGGTCATCACCGCCAGCGCGAAGAACTGGTTGCGCACCGCCGCCCAAACAACGTTGCTGGCGCCGCCGCGATATTCCGTGCGCGGGGTTCCGGGAATACAACCGAGCGTGCGGTTGGCAAACCAGCCTTCGGTCACCGATTCGGACTTCGTGCCGTTATACCAGTCAATGCCGACCACCTGGCCATTATCCAACGGCCCCATCGGAGTCGCCGTTCCCACCACCCATTCCTGCGCCGGGAGCGTGAGTGTTTGAGTGGATTGATTTTCCAGACGGATCGAGGCCGTCAGCAGATAGTTGCTGCCGGGTTGAAATTCTTTCACCAGATTCAATCCGTTGGACATTTTTTTTTCCGCCCTCATGCCCGTCGCGGTCCGGGTGAGTTTGAAAACGCCGTCGCCCACCAAAGCGCTCTCACCGAGGAGCGTCAAAACCGGCACCGGCGCCAGGGTGTTCAACGAGGCCAGTTGGTTGGTCGATGAAGTCAGTTTCTGATGGCAACCGACCGATTCCGGATAGCGAAGCAGTTCCACCAGTTGCAACCCGCCGCCGTGGGAAGTGAACGTGTAACGGGCGTTGTCATTCGTCACCACCCGCAATTCCTCGGGCGTTTCAGGACGGACAAAAGATTGAGCCGCAACGTTGGCCGGCGGTGAACCGGGGGTCGTCGTGGCCGGCAGGGCGGGCTGATTGGAGCCGGCGGCGGCCTCCCGGGTGGCGCTGGCAACCCCGTTGGTGTTGGACGAGGGAGGCGGGGGTGGATAAAGTTTGTTGACCAGCGGGAACCAGAGCATCAACAGGGCGACACAGACCACCAGAACCAGGATTGATTTACGATCCATGCCCTAAAGATTTGAAATTTGTAATGACTTCTCCGCGGCGCCCGGGACGAAATCCCGGGTTCTTTTCCGGCACCGGGTCCTGCCCGCAGCCGCCCCATGGATGACACCGGCACACCCGCAGCGCGGCCAACGCGCTGCCGCGCAGTGCGCCGTGAGTTTGAATGGCCTGCAACGCAAATTGCGAACACGTTGGGGTGAAGCGACAACGCCCCGCCGAACCGAACACGGCGGTTTTCATGGGCGACAGCACCCAGCGATAGACGCGCACGATAAAAACCAGTATGTGTTGAGCCAGATTCACTTTGTTTCCTTCAACAGCCCCGCCTTCCGCAGCGCGGCCAGATAATCCTGTTCCACGCCGGCGAAATTTTTCCCGGCGATCGATGCCCGCGCCACCAGAACAAGTTCCAGCGGTTGCGGCAACTCATGTTGATGCCGGCGGAACGTTTCCCGCAAAAGCCGGCGGGCGCGGTTGCGCACGACGGCGTTCCCAATTTTTTTCCCCGTAATCACGCCCAGCCGCGTCGGCGAGCCGGTCGGGAGCAACCGCCAATTGGCAATCAGGCAGCCCAGCGCCAGTCGCCGGCCTTCGAGTCGAATGCGGGAAAACTCACGCGGCCGTTTGAGACGCAGGTTGCGCCCGAACAAAAGGCGCATTGACGACTCTGCGGCCATGGCATCGGCTTTCACTCAAACTGGAGTCAGACGCTTGCGGCCCTCGCGCCGCCGATTGGCCAGCGTGGCCCGGCCACTTTTGGTTGAACTGCGATTCAAGAATCCGTGCTGCCGTTTGCGCCGGATTTTCGACGGTTGATATTGACGTTTCATAAATCAGCTAAAATGCGCGTGACGTGCCGCCGCGCCCGGACAAAAAAGTCTTCAGGGAGCGCTCCGTTCTGTTCACGGAACGCGAGAGACTAGCAGTGAAGAAAGGGGTGTCAAGCTCGCGCAGGGTCCGGTAGTGACTCAGTTTGAATCCCGAAATCTCAATTTGATCTTGAACCTTGCTGCTTTTGACGCAATGTTGCGTCATTGCTAAACACTCAAGCAGTCCTGATATGAACCCGATCGCCACCAACCGATGTTGAAGCATTATGAACGAACCCATTGACTATATTATCGTTGGCAGTGACGCAGATGATTTCACTCGATTCACGAAGAACGTCTCACGAAAACTACAAGATGGATACGAACTGTACGGCGGTCCATTCGTCGTGAATGGAGTTGTGCATCAGGCATTGGTAAGGCATAGCCATCCCAAGAAGGCAGAAACGGTCACGCCAGTAACCATTTAATCCAAACCGTACCACTACCGATTCCCACAAGGATTTTTCAAACTGGGCTACGACCCAAGGTTCGTCCGGGTTGCCCATCCATCAAGCCAAGTTCGTCATTGACCCCGAGGTTGATTGGGCTAGGGTTTCCTGAAACCGAAACGTAAATTTAACAATGTTTTTTATGGAAAATAACGAAGCCAAACCATCGTCCGGCTCTGAATCGCGCCGGGAATTCATCAAGAAGACCGCCACCGCCGCCGCCGTCGTGGCCACCGCGAACGTTTTCAAAACGCCGGTTTATGGCCAGAATCAAGCCCCATCCACCGGCCGCGTTATCGGCGCGAATGACCGCATCCTGGTCGGTTACATCGGCGTGGGCGGTCAGGGCCAGGCCCACGTGGACAGCCAGAAGCGGAATGCCTCGGAGAACAACATCGTTCAGGCCGCCGTCTGCGACGTTTCCAAGACCCGCAATGGCGAAGCCAAAAAGATGATCGGCAGCAGCGACGTCGGCGAATTCGAGGATTACAGAAAACTGCTTGAGCGAAAAGATATCGACGCGGTGTGCATCGCCACGGTGGATCACTGGCACACGAAGACTGCGATCGATGCGCTGAACGCCGGCAAGCACGTCTATGTGGAGAAGCCGATGACCCGTTATCTGGGCGAAGCGTTTGACCTCCACGATACGGTCAAGAAAACCGGGAAAATCCTGCAGGTCGGTTCGCAGGGCTGCTCGGACGCCAAGTATCACAAGGCGGCCGAATTGATCGGCAAAGGGAAGATTGGGCCGCTGGTCATGTCGCAAGGCTCGTACATGCGGAACAATCCCAAGGGCGAATGGAACAGCTACGAGATTTTTCCGTGGGTGACGCCGGAAGACATCAACTGGAATATGTGGCAGGGAAGCGTTAACAAGAAAGTTCCGTTCAACGGCGATTATTTCCGCCGCTGGCGCAAATATTATCCCTATTGTGCCGGCTTGTTGGGGGACTTGGTTCCACACCGTTTGCATCCGTTGATTTTGGCGACGGGCAATCCCGAATTCCCGGTGCGCGTCAATTGCATCGGCACGCGCAAAATCCATTCAGATAAGAACACGCCGGGCACCCCGGAGCGGGACGTGGCGGAAAGTATTCAACTGCTCGCCGAATTTCCCAGCGGCCTGACGCTGATCGTCGCCAGCAGTTCGGTCAACGAACAAGGTTTCCCGGACATCATCCGCGGACACAAGGCGACGCTTTATTTCGGCGGCAATCGCGTGGAACTGAAACCGGAACGCCCCTTCGCGGATGAAATTGACCCGGAATCGTTCGACAACCTTACACCGGGCGAAGACATCGGCGAGCATGAGAAGAACTGGTTTCATTGCATCCGCACCGGCGAGCGACCCAACGCAAACATCGACCTCGCCATCCGCGTTCAGACCATCATCTCGCTGGCCGAAATGTCCGACCGACTGGGAATCTCCTGCCTGTTCGATGAGAAGACGCGCAAGATCTCGACCGGCGATGGCCGGCCCGTCGAACCGCTCTCGTACGCTTCAGTCACGCCGCTGACCTACGGCGCCCTGCCGTTGTCTTAAACAATCGGGTTTCCGACACAGGTTTCGGCGGCGTCAAACCCGTCGAAACTTTTTTTCATTTTCCACCATGCAAACTGTCGCTCTCGCCTGCCACGCCATGGCGACGCGTTTCGAAATCGTATTGCACGGCACCGACGAAGTGAGGTTGCGCGCCGCGGGCGAAGAAGCCTTGGAGGTAATCGGACGGCTGGAGGCGCAACTCAGTTGCTATCGGGCATCCAGCGAACTGAGCCGGCTCAACGCCCGCGCCGCCCAGGCTCCGGTGCGGGTAGAGCCGGGACTGTTCCGGTTGTTGCAACACGCGCAACGCTTGCAGGCGGAAACGCAGGGCGCATTTGACATCACAGTGGCGCCGCTCATGCGCTGCTGGGGCTTTGTCAATGGCACGGGCAAACTCCCCGACCCCGACGAGCTGGCCGAAGCGCGGACCCGCGTTGGCATGCAGCTCGTCAAGTTTAACACCGATGATTTTACCATCCAGTTTGAACGCGAAGGTGTGAGGCTCGACCTCGGCGCCATCGGCAAGGGTTACGCGCTGGAACGAGCGGCTGAGCTTTTGCGCGAGGTGGGTGTCACCAGCGCGCTGTTGCATGGCGGCACGAGCACGGTTTATGCCCTGGGCAAACCGCCCGATGCGGAATGCTGGAAGGTTGCGATTGAACGACCGCCCGACAATGCCTGGAGTTCCGCGCTCACGCGGTCCATCACGTCCGGACCGCCTGAAGGCGGAACTCCAAACCCCCTGGCCACGGTTCCGTTGCAAGACGAAGCCTTGTCGGTGTCAGCCGTCTGGGGAAAATCTTTCCAGGCGGACGGAAAAACATTCGGGCACGTCCTTGATCCGCGCACCGGCCAGCCCGTGCGCGGCGTGCTGCTCGCCGCGGTAACGCTTCCTTCCGCCACGGAAACCGATGCGCTCTCCACGGCGCTGCTGACCCTCGGCCCCGCCGGACACGAACAGATCGCCAATCTACGACCCGGCATGCGAACGTTATTGGTGGTCGAATCGGAAACCGCCGAACCGTTTCGTGCGGAAACCCGTGGAATCACCGTAACGTCGCCGAGTTGATGCAATCCAGTTCATCGGGCAGATCAAAGACCCGCCGCACAAATGGCCGTTGATAATTTGCTCCGCAAGGACTAATTTCATTTCGCCATGCTTGATGATCGACCTTACATGCGCCAGACGACATCGGAGCAACCGCTCTCGTTCACGGTCCTGCTGTTGATTGTCAATGCGGTTGTCTTCGTCATGCAGAGCTTGTTTTATGGCTATCCCCCTCGTCTGCCGCCCGACGGCCTGTTTGCGTTGAGCGTTGCGGGATTGAGCCAGGGTTATGTCTGGCAGTTGTTGACCTACCAATTCATGCACGGCGGTTTATTGCATCTGTTGTTGAATTGCTGGGCCATCTACGTCTTTGGCCGGGAGGTGGAAGAGTCGCTGGGTAAAAAGAATTTTCTGATTCTGTATTTTTCGAGCGGAGTTGTGGGCGGTCTCCTTCAGATTCTAGGTGCGTTGTGGCTTCCCAACCATTTTGGCGGCGCGGTTGTCGGCGCTTCCGCCGGCGTCTTTGGTTTGGTTGCGGCGTTCGCCGTTCTTTATCCGGAACGTCCTTTGACACTTTTGCTGTTTTTTTTCATTCCGGTGCATCTGCGCGCGAAATACCTGCTATGGTTTAGCGCATTGCTCGCGCTGTTCGGGATTGCATTTCCCGGGGATAATGTGGCGCATGCCGCTCATTTAGGGGGGATGCTCACCGGCCTGGCTTACGTGCGCTGGATACTCCATGCCGCCCAGCCGATGGTCGGGTGGCAGCCGTTCCGTCGGCGAATCCGACCCAGGGAACTGGTCAATGTTCATTCTCAAAAAACCTCACTTTGGCGGCGACCCAAATCCAGCGTGGCGCAGGATCTGCCGCCCGGGGAATTCATCAGCCGCGAGGTTGATCCCATCTTGGACAAAATTTCCGAGCATGGTATCCAAAGCCTGACCGCCCGCGAACGTCAGATTCTTGAAGCCGCCCGCGCCAAAATGGCCAGGCGGTGAGTTGGAGTCCGCGCTTCAGCGTGCTCAAAACTTGCGGCGTGCGGTTTGACTGGCTAAAGCCTGAACTCCAACTTCGCCCGCTTTTCCTTTTTAATTTTTTCTTTTTCCTTTTTAATTGGGTCCATGATAACGCGCTATTCCCGCCCCGAAATGCGGGCCCTCTGGGCGGACGAAAACAAGCTCCGCATCTGGCTGCAAATTGAACTCCTCGCCAGCGAAGCGCTGGTGGCACAACACATCGTGCCGCCCGACGATTTCAAAAAGCTCAAAGCCGGCGCGGAGAAGTGGCGCGCCGATTTGCCCGGCCTGGTCGCCCGCCAGAAAGAGCTTGAGAAGATTCGCAACCACGACGTGATCGCCTTCGCTGAAGCCGTCGCCGAAAAAGTCAACCACCGGGCCAGCCGCTGGTTTCACTTCGGCCTGACGAGTTCGGACATTGTGGACACCGCCTTCGCCGTGCAGTTGGTTCAGTCCGCCGACCTCCTCATCGCCGATGTAAAGCAGTTGCTGCCCGTCATCGCCCGCCGCGCGAAGGAACATCGGATGACGCCCTGCATCGGGCGCAGCCACGGCATTCACGGCGAACCGACCACCTTTGGCCTCAAGCTCGCGCTCATGCACGACGAATTCAGCCGCGCACTCGAACGCCTCGAACGCGTCCGGCAAGTCGTCGCCGTCGGCAAACTCTCCGGCGCGGTTGGTACGAGCGCACATCTCTCGCCGCGAGTCGAAGCTTACGTTTGCAAAAAACTGGGCCTGCGTCCCGCGCCCATTGCCACGCAAGTTGTCCAGCGCGACCTTCACGCGGAATTCCAAACCACCCTCGCCCTCGTCGGTGCCAGCATTGAACGTTGGGCCGTCGAGTTCCGTCATCTCCAGCGCACGGAAGTGCTCGAGGCCGAGGAAGCCTTCACGAAAGGTCAGAAAGGCAGCAGTGCCATGCCGCACAAGCGCAACCCCATCACCTGGGAACGTCTCACCGGCCTCGCCCGCGTGCTGCGCGGCAACGCCGTCGCGGCGCTGGAAAACGTCGCCCTCTGGCACGAGCGCGACATCAGCCACAGCAGCGTCGAGCGCATCATCTTCCCCGATTCCTGCACACTGCTCGACTACATGTTCGGACTACTCACGCGCCTGATGGATGGCCTCGTCGTCTATCCCGCGAACATGAAGAAGAATCTCGGCCTAAGCCTCGGCATGTGGAATTCGCAAACCGTATTGCTCGCGTTAATCAAAAAAGGTTTGTCGCGCGAAGCGGCCTACGACCTTGTTCAGCGCAATGCGATGAAAACCTGGGAAGTCAAACACGCCGGCCGCGACGACGCCGACTTCGTCGAGCAACTCAAGTCCGACCCCGCCGTGGCGAAATATTTTAAGACCGGAGAATTGGAGAAGTTGTGTTCCCTGGATTTTCACTTCAAAGAAGTGAACAACCGGTTTAAGAAACTGGGGCTTTGAGACACGCATTACACTGATTCACACGAATGAAAACTTCCCGTTGCATCGTGATTGCCGGGCCGAATGGCGCAGGTAAAACGACCTTTGCGCGGGAATTCCTGCCGAAGGATGCGTGCGTGATTCATTTTGTGAACGCCGACCTCATCGCCGCCGGGCTCTCTCCGTTGCGTCCGGAATTGGCATCACTCGCAGGCGGGCGACTGTTGTTGACAGAGCTGGATCGCCTCGCCAAAGCCCGCGTGGACTTCGCCTTTGAAACCACGTTGAGCGGGTTGGGTTATGTGGGGCGATTGCAAAAGTGGAAAGCTGCCGGCTATCGCATCGAGATGGTATTTCTGCGGTTGCACTCGCCGCAACTGGCCTTGCGCCGCATCGCCGTCCGTGTGAAACAAGGTGGGCACCATGTCCCGCGTGCTGATGTGCTGCGCCGCTTCGTGCGAGGCTGGCGGAATTTTGAGGCCGCCTACAAACCGCTGGCCGACGCGTGGGCGGTGTATGATAATTCCGGGAACGCACCCCGGTTGCTGGAGAGCGAACCATGAAGACAACGAACGGCAGGAAATCCACCAAGACCTTTGCGGCAACGGTCGGTCGCGCCCTGCGCCGGGCGGGACAAGCCGCGCGCAAGACCGCCCGCGCCCACGGCACACCCATCTACATCTGGCAGGATGGCAAAGTGGTGGCGCAGAAACCCTGAAGCTGACCCTGTCGTGGCAAAGCATTTCAAGAAAGGCGAACTCGAAAAACTCTGCCCGCTCGACTTCCATTTCAAGGAAGCAGCGAATCACTTTCGGGATCCTGGACTCCGGGCGTCAGTGCTGATTCATGTTCCTTTCACCCACATCTGAAATTCGCGTCGAAGCTGCCGGCAACGACGTCAGCTACCTGTTGCCTTCGCGACCGTTGGGAAAACTCCGTCGGTTCGGGCTGATTCCCGTCGCCTTCAGCCTGCTGTTCATTTCGATCCCGTTGAAGAGTCTCATCGAGTTCCTGCAACGCATCGCGGCCGGCGAGGGTGGCATCGGGAACTGGTTCTTCGTCCTGTTCTTGAGCGTGTTCATCGTCGCTGGGCTGACACCGCTCTGGCTGGGTTTGCTGGCCATTTACGGACGTTGCCGCATGGACTGGCGGGAGCGACGGCTGTCGGTCACCGACANNCTATGCCGGGCCGATACGTTGGCGCCGCCGTCTGCCACGCGGGGCCGTCCGCAAGTTCACCGTCGCCGCCGGCGGCATGAGGGTCAACGATGCGCCGGTCACCACCGGCCCGCTCGCCAATCTCGGCGCGCTGACGGCGGAATTCGAAGAAGGCAAACCGCGCCTGGTCGTGCTCGGTTATCCGCGCGACTGGCTCCAAGCGCTCGCCGAGGATTTATCGACACGACTCGGCGCATCGGTTTCCACGGCTGCCGCGCCGAAAGTTGAACGGGTGGACGGGCAGGCGAATCCGCCTCAGTTCGCCGACGTGACGGAAAAGCCGGCCACCAGCCAGGTGCGGACCGAACCCAGGCCGAATGGACTGTTGCTCGTCGTCCCGCCGGCCGGATTGCGGAAAGGCAGCAAGGGCCTGTTCGCTTTTGCAATAATTTGGTGCCTGTTCATGGCTGTGTTTACCGGCTTGATGGTCTTCGCCAACGGCAACAAATCAAAAGGGCCGCCGTGGTTCATCTGGATTTTTGTCGGTGGCTTTTGGTTGATCGGCGTGAGCTTGCTGGCCGGCGCCATCAACATGGGCCGGCGTCGGGCCATGCTGTTGGTCGAGGACGGTGAATTGCGCGTGGCACAAGACGATCTCTTCGGCGCCAAACGGCGGACGTGGTGCCGCGAGGAAATCGCCGCGATCCGCGCCGATGCCAGCGGGATGGCGGTCAATCACGTGCCGATCATTGAACTTCAGATTCACCCGGTCAGCGGCCGGAAGGCCGGCTTCTTCGCGGGGCGCGATGAGCGGGAACTGCGCTGGATGGCAACAGAGTTACGGCGGGCATTGCAGTTGCCGGCCGGCTCAAAGTAGCGTGGTCCGTCCTGCCGGACTTTTTTTGAATCGATGTCTGCGAAGCCAACCAAAACCAAAGCCAGCCGCCGCGCAGCGAACGAAGCCGACGCGTTGACCGGGCGCCTGAAGTCAACGACTGAATTGCTGGAGCAAGTCGCGGGCAATCGCGCCTTGCTGGTGGAGCTTTCAAGCGAGGAACGCGGGCGCCTGCTCAAGGCGGCGGCCGAGATTTATTGCCCGGATGTGAAAGAACGGCGGCGACTCGTGAAGGCCGGAG
>PLJQ01000194.1:3038-30138 GCA_003140275.1 Limisphaerales bacterium | reverse complement strand
TGCGCGAAGCGTGGGACAAGGCGTTCGCCACTGACAATCAGTCGCCGTTCGGCGGCATTATCGCGGTGAATCAACCGCTGGATTCAGCCTGCGCCGAAGCGATCTCCGAAGTTTTTAGTGAAGTGATTGTTGCGCCGGAATTCACGAGTGAAGCGTTGATGGTCTTGCAAAGAAGAAAGAATCTACGGTTGCTGAAAGTGTTGAAGAATCCGCGGGCCGCGTCGCCCTGGGACGTACGTAGCGTTGGCGCAGAATCTTTTTTGATGCAGGAGCGGGACCTTAAGCCCATCACGGCCGCGGATTTGAAAGTGGTCACACGCCGCCAGCCGACCGAGGCCGAGTTGCAAGGCATGTTTTTTGGGTGGCGCGTGGTGAAGCATGTCAAATCCAATGCCATNNGGCGCGGGACAAATGAGCCGGGTGGATGCCAGTCGCATTGCCGTGTGGAAAGCAGGCGAGGCGAAACTCACGCTTAAAGGCAGTGTGGTTTGCAGTGATGCGTTCTTCCCTTTTCCCGACGGCTTGATTGCCGCGGCCGAGGCTGGGGCAACTGCGGCGATTCAACCGGGCGGTTCGGTGCGGGATGCGGAAGTTATTACTGCCGCCGATGAGCGCAACCTGGCGATGGCGTTCACCGGGGTCCGCCATTTTCGGCATTAACGGAGCAGCCAGTAAATCAGGCATACTTCCCCGATTGAAAGCAGCACCAACGCGCCCCAAGTGAGCCATTCCCGAAAGCGCAGGCCAATTTGCCGGGTTGCGCTCAACCAGAACCGTATTTTCAGCGAACCGATTTCGATTAAGTCTCCATTGCGAAGAATGGTTTGTTCAACTCGCTGGCCGTTGACGGTCGCGAGCGCCTCGGACCGGGCGCTTAACACAAATCCGTCAGGTGAAATCAAGTCAAGTTCGAGGTGCTGGTTCCAAACCCCATCCTCTTCCAGACACAGATCGGCTGACGCCGCCCGTCCGATGTGGAAAGGAAAACGGCGGGCAACCGAATCGGTGCCCGCCTTTTTGCCGGAGAGAATCTGAAGTTGAATCATTAAAAAAGTCGGCGTGGGACAATGATTTTGTCACCGGGAAAGATCGGCACATCCAACGCCGGGTTTGTCAAGGCTTTGACGCAATTAACAGTTAAACTCTTTCCGTCGGCGCGAATAACCCGAACTTTCTTTTTATTTGCATAGTCCGTAAAGCCCTCAGCCGTGGCGATGGCACCGAGCACGGTCATCTCTCCCACATACTGTTGACGATTGGGATGCTTGACCTCGCCATCAACAGAATAAAAGAGGTCCTGGGTTTTAATCGAGACGGTCAGATTCAGAAAATATTTCGGAACATAGCGCGCGCGAATTTCCTGCTCCAATTCGCGGGTAGTTTTCCCGACAGCCATGAAAGTCTGGCTATAGGGCGGGATCGTGATGGTACCGTCGTCCTTGACCCGTCCATCATACATCAACGGAAGCCCTGTCGTGGGAATATCGGAGTAGATTATGTTTACCAACTCTCCAATGCGGAGTTTGACGGAGGGCGCGCTGCTCGCTGAATTGGCGGGACGTGAGGAATCGAAAGCGGGGGTAGCAGCAGGAGCGGGAACAACAACGNNAAGTAAGAGGAGGAGTAGCGCGCCCAGAAAAAGCAACGGGAGCAGGAGCGGGAGCAGTTTTTGCAGCAGCAGGCGCAGTTTTTGCGGCAGCTGTTGGTGTCGGATTGGGATTTGCCGCAAAAGGGTCACTGTAAACTGGCTCGGTCTGGCAGCCACTGAATAGCAACACGACGAACAACGAGGCGCAACAGGCCATCCAATATCTGGAAGCTTTCCGCAACAATTTCATAAAAGCCATGGTCGAATATCGGGCGGCGGGCAAGCAATTATTATTTTTGTTTGATTTCAAGCTGAGCCTTTTTTCCTAGAGTTGCATCGGGAGCCTCGGAGGCTTCTTCATTTTTGGAGTAATAATCGCTGTAGTATCCGCTGTAGTAGTAGTAGTTCTCGTCTTGGGACATGTTGATGTTGTTAAGCACAATTCCAATCAAATTGCCGCCCACTTTTTCGATCATTTGCTTGGCGCGAATGGTCATCGGCTGCGGATAGCGACGGTATTGAACGACCTGGACGGCCATGTCCATCTCACTGGCGAGGATGGCCGCGTCGCTCAACCCCATCATTGGCGGCGAATCAAAGAAGACAAAATCGTAGCGAAGTTTCAATTCGCGAATCAGATCCTCCATCTGCTTGGAGTTCAAGATACCCATTGAACTGCTCGGTAATTTGCCGCTGGGCATGAAATCCAGCGTCGGCAGGCTAGTGGTCTGGATCACTTCTTCCAACGATTTTTGTTTCAACAGGTAATTGGTGAGTCCCGCAGAGTTGGAGACTCCCAAGATTTTGTGAACGGTCGGACGACGGAGGTCGGAATCCACGATGATGGTACGTTGGCCGTTTTGCGCGAAAACCGTGGCAAGGTTGAAGACGGTGGTCGATTTGCCCTCACCTGCGCCGGCACTGAGAACGACGACGGAGGTTAGTTTGTCGTCTTTCCGGGCAAAAAGCAGGTTGGTGCGCAATACGCGATACGCTTCCGCGTGCGGGCTTTCGCCTCCCTCTTTGATGAGATACCCGACGTTCTGGGGGATAACTCCCAGCACGGGCGCTTGCATCGCACGCTCCACTTCGTCAATCGTTTTCACGCTGGTATCCAAATACTCGATGAAGAAGGCCAGCCCGACCCCGACCACCAACCCAACGATGATTCCCAGGACGATGTTCAGCGGCTTATTGGGTTTCACCGGCCGCAGGCCCTTCTTGGCCACGTCCACGATTGACACCATGGAGCTTTTCGGCAGTTCCTTGTCGATGGTCTCCTGGGCGATCTTCATGGTCAGAACTTCGCGAAGGTGCTCTTCGCTTTGGAGTTCGCGCTTTTTCGCAAAATAGGGACGGCTACGTTCAGCAATGAAGATGTCATTTGTTTTGGCGCTCTCGAATTCCCTGTTCAAAGATGCAATTTTGGCTTCTGAAGCTTTTGCTTTTACCTCCAAGCCGGCAATAATCCCGCTAACTTTAACATCAATCTTCGTGTTCAGGTCGTTCACCGAATTTTGGACCTTCTTCAATTCAGTGTTTTCCGGTCCTAATTCTTGTGTCAACTTGACCAGGGTTTGGTCAGCGATGGTCAGGAGACTCAACAACTCGTTCAGGCCAACATCCGGCGCAGTAACTGGGATGGCTTGCCTGAGTTCTGCGGGACTCAATTTTTTAAGGCCTTCGAGGATGGTTGCCTCTTCAGTGTACTTATATTTCCCTTCAATCAGATACGCCTGGTAACGCCGCAAAACTTCCGGTTCCAGCGTGGCGGAGGGGGCAGTGCCGGCGGCATCAGCGTCGGAGATGCTCAGTTCTTTGCGGAGGCGATCCACCTCAATCTCCATCAGTTTAACTTTTTGATCTTGTTCATCCCATTTTCTTTGCAAGGCCACGATGCCGCCTCCGGTCAGTTTCAGCCGTTCCTCCAAGCGGTATTGTTGGTAAACCAGCGCAATTTCATTGGCGATGTCGGCGGCTTCCTGGGGAGTCTCGCTCAACACCCGGATTTCAATCAGGCTGGTGTTGCGGGATTGGCGAACCTCAATATGCCGCTTGAGCAATAGCAAGGTCTCATCGGTCTTTAGCTTGCCTTCGGCATTGTAACGTTTTGCCCATTTTTCGTTGAGTTTCAGGTTTTCAATCACCTTGGGGAGAACAGCCTGCGATTGGATTACTTCAAACTCCGTCTGAAGCAGGTAAGGGTCGTAGCTGCGCATCATCGGGCGGTCACCCCCCAAGCCGGAGATGTCCGAGACATCGCCCTCGACCTTGATCCGAACGGTGCTGGCGTAGGATTCGGGTAGAATAAAGGTCACCACCGTGGCGGTCATGACTACTAATAAAAAAACCGCCAGAATAACGGTCTTGCGGATTCGTATGATCCGCCAGTAGTCGAGAAAATGCAGCGCGGCTTCCGGTTGCGGGGCAGTTTTTAAATTTTCCATAGGTCAAAAAAGAGAGAGGCCAGATCGTGTTATCCCAGCCTCCCGTCTAAATAATCTCAATGTGTTGATTCTAGTAGCTGGCAGTTATACCCACATAAACCCGGTTACGAACATAATTGCGACCGCTTACGTCGGATTCAAGCCGATCATAATTGTAGCCCGCTTCCGCCGAGAGAAACGGATTAAAGCGATAGCTCAGATTCAAGCCCACGAGATAAAAGTTGTCGCTCTTGCCGTCATCCACACCTCCGTTGAATGTGGAGTTTTGAAATTGTGCAAGAAGGTTTCCGGTCAAGCTGGGCGTAATCCGGTGGTTGAGTTGCGCGTAAACACTTGTGGATTCCTGGTCCAACGTTACGTTGGTGCTCCCAGGGCTAACGCCGACATCGGTCGCGTTACGCGCATGTTTCAAACCGAGTTGCAAAAAGCTACCCGTCATATAAGTGTAAGTCAGGTTTGCGTCCGCATATGGGCTGATCGCGTTGTCGGCCGCAGAGTTATTGACATATTGGACAAATTGTCCACCAACTCGCAGCGAAGCCTTTAGATCAGGCCGGAAACTGTGATCAGCTCCGAGGTAAACATAATGAGAGCGGCTATCGCGAATGCTGCTGGGGACGAGAGCACCGGTCGGGTCGCCTACAGGGTCAAGAGATTCGGTGCTGGTGTAATCAACAATCCCGAATTGATAACCCAAAATGCCAAGCGTTTCGGGAAGCACCTGCCAGCGTAGATTGATCCGCGCCAGATGTTCCATGCGATCCAGCAAGGCGGAACGGCTGGCCCCGGTACCGCCTGACGCTATTACATCCGCCTCGGTCTGTTCGTAATCGATCAGTGTGTTGTCGTAACCGAGCACCAAACTCAATACGGTGGTTAGTTGGGCAGTAAAAGCGGCTGAAGCCTGATTGCGAATGTTGTTGCCATCGGTGCGCACAAACGACGAGAAGCCTCCTGAAGAAGGTGCAAGGAGTTCCGGTTCCTGAGCGATTACGAATGAATCGCTCAAATCTATGGAGTAACGCTCGCTGATCGTATGGCTTAACACAGCGTCGAACTGGTGGGATTGGTCGTATTTGTTGTCGACCCGGTCGACGTAATATTTCATATCGTAGATGTAGCGCAAACCAACGTAGGTCTGACCCAAGGAAAGATTCAACCCAAGCGAAGGGCGCACCTCAAACCCGAAACTACTGAGCTTGTTTGTACCGGAAGGCGCAGTGTTATAGTTGTCGTCGTAGAAGCCCCGCAGGGTGGCCGAAACAGTCCACGGTTTGGACGTTTCCATAGTGGACAGTCCCGGCGCGTACGCCGCCTGGAGACCCGTAGCGCCGAGCGCGACCAAACCAGCAGAGGCTATAATTTTTCTCATAGATCCAATTTCGTACTTTTTTGGTTAACGTCGAGTGGTGCAACCGACTTTGAAAGTCCCGCTGATTTACCTAGAAAACCGAACTTTTGTCAAATAAATCTTCAACCTATTTTATTTTTATCGTCGGTAAATCACGCATTTTCTGATGTGCCGTTTTCCGTTTGAGGTTCACGACCGAGCCAACATCAGTATAAAAACATGTTATCCGTGGTTCACAATTGCGTTCTCCCGTGACCGCTCAGGTTGCGCGATTCTGCTTTGCCGGAGAAACGCCGGGTGCCCGTCCCTAGTCAGCGAGGATCGGGGCGCAACGCGATCTTGCCTGAGAAGGCATAACTAATTGACCGCTGAACGGTAATTGCGTTCAATTCATTTGTTTGTTCCGCGCTTCAGGCCAAGCCAAATGGCAGGCTGTCTCGTGCAAACAATTAACGCCGTACCCGCGCAGGAATCGGCCACCCTCTTCCCTGCGGCAGGNNGTCGCCTTCCTGCTCATTAATATCCAGAAAGAAGGCGTTCAATGCCGCCTAATCTTTTCCAGAACCACCCTCGCGGCCATGGAGCGGTCCAATTTTTGAGAGTACCCACAGAATTCCAAAAGCCAGAGCAAAACGTTCATCGTCGCCCAAAACAACTTGATCAAGAAAAGGGCGACACGCGACAGCATGGGTACTCCAGGGTCAATGCGCCGGAATGTTCAACGTTTGGCCGATGCGCAGCCGTTTGGCGTCCAGACCGGGATTGGCCGCCAAAAGTGCGGCGACTGAGACTCCGTATTTTTTCGCGATCACCGTCGGGTTTTCGCCAGCTGTGACCGAGTGAGGTTTTACCATTGTCGGCGTGGGCAGGCGCGCGGTCGAATCGAGATTGGACTGAACCGAAGTACCTCGGCTGAGTTGTGACGCTACTGAGGAATAACTCGACGTTGATGCTGAAGGAACAACATTCGTTGCCGCCTGGCTGCGGCTCTCGTAATGAGCCAGCTTGCGTTTCAGTTCAGCGTTCTCCGTTTCGAGTGTGCGCAGACGTTCCAAGTCGCGTTGCATCGCCTGAGAGACGGGACCAATGGACACGGTTTTAGCCAGCTCTTGTTTGCAGTAGTTGATGTGGTCGGCCACCAGTTTGTCGTTATCAGATTTATGGGGCAGCCGTAAAAATCGGTCGTAATGGTAAACTGCCGCCGCGTAATCATCTTCCTTTTGCTCAAAAAGCAGGGCGAGTTCGAAGTGGGCCGAGGCCGAACGCGGGTTGATCTCCAGCGCCTTCTCAAACGCCTCGACGGCGCCCTTGTGGTCCAGACTGTTCATCCGCTTCTTGCCGGTGAGAAAGTGCGGTTCTTTCTGTTCATCCAGTTGGTTTTCGCCCGACAGAAAACAGCCTGTCAAACCGAGGCACAGCAAACATGAGATGACGCCGCCAAGTGGCCCGCGTAAAAAAATCATGGTGCGAACCTAAACGAACTCATGACCACACGCAACGACACGTTGCTGCAAAAAGCGGTCAGCGGTGCGTGGGTGGAGGTCAGCGGCCATGGTTTGATTTGCCGTCTGTTCCTGTTCCTGGTGGGGCTCCTGAAAATGGGTTGGCCTTGCCGGGCAGGTCGGCAAAACGGCGCGGCTGACACAACGGGCTGATGAACAGATAAAACCATCCGACCGCAAAATGCAAAATCGTGCTGATGCCAAACCGGATGGGATCGATCAGATTCAGCCCGTAGAAAAAAATTGCTGCGGTCTGCAGTAATGCCCCCGGCAGCAAGGCCGCCGCCGCCAGTTTCCAACTTTCCTTGAGGCTTAAATCCCGGTTCTCGTAAAGCGCAATGATCCAGACCGGTACCCAATAAAGTGTGGCCATTAACCACCACGTCACCATCAAGACCAAAACGGTGGTCAGGAAAATCATAGCTGTTATGGCCGGCTTCCACGCGCCCCACCACGGCTCAAGCTCCGTCCGATTCAGCGCCGCGACCCAGTCTTTGGGATAACGGAGGGTGACACAGCCCAGCAGCGAACAGATTTTGAAATCGGCCGTTCCCAATTCCACTTGCAAATGCGCCACGCGCCCAGCTTGGCCAGCGTGGTTCAAGTCCACCACAAATGACAAGAACAGTCCTTCCGCCAGGTGCGCTGGCGAGTCACCGTGCCAATCGAGTTGTCCGCCGTGAATATCCCCGTGGGCAGGAAGATGTTTGATCGCCTCCTGCACAGTGGGAAACCAGGCATTGCGCAGAAACCAAATCACCGTGGTCGCCGCCAGAAGCGCCACGATCAATTGGACGAAGCCGATCCGTCCCAGTGACGCTGTCGCAAAAGCCGCGACCCCGCGCGGTGTCAGCGGTTGCCACGCGAATGATGAGGACTGTGGGTCGAGTGTCGAATGTTGAACGGAGCTGGGCTTGTATTCGTCATTCGTCATCCGCCGGTGAAAAATTATGAGCCGGGTGACTCCGGTTTGACCGGAGGCAGCTGGTTAGGATTGGGCTGTGGCGCGACGACGACGGAAAGCGGATAGCGTAGCTTCATTACGTCATCCACCAGCACTTCGACGAAATACACGCCGGCTGTTTTGAACTCCACCTGCCCGAACAAGGAAACGTTGGTGGCGTGGAACATCGCGTCCTGCAGGGCAAACTTCACGTCGCTTTTGCGCAACACGGTGGTCTGATCCGGCTCAATCAAACGCACGCTTTCGGTGAATTGCCCTACGCCGGCCGTCCAGCGATTGAAGACCATCAGCTTGAAGGCTGTAATCGGCAACTGCGGCACGCGGATGAAATTGATGATGCCAACGAGGAAAAAATTCCCGTTTATTTCCTGGCGAACTTCTTCGCACAGGAGGGAACATTGCAGGTCAGGCAAGATGCGCGTGGGTTGCATAAATTTTTAAGTTGTTCACCTATCAGTTGTTCAGGTTCAAAGAAAGTTCTGCCGCGCGAACGGTGTTTTGCATCAGCATCGCAATTGTCATCGGACCGACGCCACCCGGATTGGGTGTGATCTTGCCGGCCAGCGGTTGCACTTGCGCAAATTCCACATCGCCGACCAGCCGATAACCATTCGTAGCTTTCGGATCATTGACTCGATTGACGCCTACGTCCATCACCACCGTGCCCGGTTTCACCATGTCCGCTTTCACGAATTCAGGGACGCCCATCGCGGCGATCAAAATGTTCGCCCGCCGGCAATGTGCGCCGAGGTCGCGCGTTTGCGAATGGCAAAGCGTGACGGTGGCGTTGGCGTGCCGGCCTTTTTGGCAGAGCATCGCGGCCATCGGTTTGCCGACGATGTTGCCACGCCCCAACACCACAATGTCCGCGCCTTCAATTTTCACCTGCGACCGAATCAGCAGTTCGCGCACACCCATGGGCGTGCAGGGCCAGAAACCAGTCGGATCCCCCAACATCAATTTGCCGACGTTGACCGGATGAAAACCATCGACATCTTTTTGCGGCAACACGGTCGAATAGACCACCGTGGCGCGGAAGTGTGTCGGCAACGGCGCTTGCACCAGAATTCCATGAATGCGTTCATTGACATTTAATCGGCCAAGTAGCGCGAGCAGGTCTGCTTCCGTAGTCGCCTGCGGCAAAACGTGTGTCTCGGAAAAAATCCCCAATTGCGCGCACGCTTTTTCTTTTCGGCCGACGTACACTTTCGATGCCGGGTCTTCGCCGACTCGCACGAAGGCCAGCCCCGGCTGCACGCCGCGCGCTTTCAGGGCGGTGATGCGTTGCGTTGTCTCGTCGTGGATTTGCCCGGCGATGGCCCGCCCATCGATGAGATTAGCGAACGACATCAGTCCTCAACGTGAATCTTTTGGATGGTGATTACCGGCGTGTTGGGCCAGCGTTCATCGAGTCCTTCTTCACCCGTAACGACAATTCTCAACCCATTGTAAGGTTTGAGCACCAAGTTCGTAGTGGGTGAATAAAGGTAATTGATGGTTTTGCCATTGTCGGGGCTGACGAGCCGGTAGTGGGACGGTGCCTGAATGCTGACGGTACCGCGGACAATGCCTTCCCGTTCAACGATGCGTGCAGGCAGAGGTTCCTCTGATTTTTCAGGCACGGTGGACGGAGCAACAGGTGACGGCTCGGTTACTGGCGGCGGTGTGGTGGCGGCAGGTGCCGGAACGGGAGCTTCAACGACGGGTGCGACCGGCGGTGGCGTTACCACTTTGGCGGTTTCCGTTGCCGGATTTGAAACAAAGGCTGGCGGCACAACGTCCGGCGGCGGGGCGGGTGCGGCTTCTTTCGCGGCCAGCAAATGGGCCGCCACAAAGGCGTAGGCGTTGGCCGGCGCTTCGATTTCCAACCACTCATTTTTAACACCAACTTCTTTGACGGTCTCGCCGCGTTGCAACAACCCGATTACGCTGTAATTTTCTCCCGGCCCGCTGCGCAAGTTCAACTTGGCGGGTACCACCGTTTTATTCGTGGCGTCCACGAACAAGCTATGGACCCAGACATGGACGTTCGTTGGGAACGCAATGCGCGCCCATTGGGCCGGCTCATCCAGCTTCGGTTTCGCAAGGGTGATTTCTTCCAGCACCGTGACGTTGTCGCCTTTGCTGAGATGAGCGACCACTTCGCTGTTGATGGCGGCCCGGCCGCGCACGTTGACGTTGTTTTGGCGGACCACGGCGGGGCCGGGTGGAATTGCCGGCGCCGAGCCTTCAACCGCCGCCGGTTTTTTTGCCGGGGTAGTTTTCTTTTTCTTCGCGGCGGGCTTCTTTGGCGCCGGCGCAGTGGTAGTGACCGCTGCTGGCGGAGGCTGAGTGGGCGCCGCCGGTTGGGCGATCACACCCGTCGAAAGGATCATTGCTAAAACCAACCCGTATTTCGTTTTCATAACTTTGGAAGTAGAGATTTAATCTCCGGTTCTGTCAACGTCCGCCATTTGCCGCTGGGCAATTCGCCCAGTTTGATTTTTCCTATCTGTGTGCGCTGCAACCGGCGGACGGTCAATCCCTGGGATTCAAACAGCCGCCGCACTTCGCGGTTTTTGCCTTCGGCCAGTTCCAGTTCCACCAGGCTGTGGGAATTACTCACCGATAGCAGTCGTGCACCCGCCACCTTCAACTTTTCTCCCTCGTGCGTCACACCGTGGGTGAACTTGCCCAACGTCTCCGTCGCCACGCGTCCTTCCACCGTCGCCAAGTATTTTTTGCGGACGCCGTAACGCGGATGGGTCAGTTGCAGACTGAACTGCCCGTCGTTGGTGAGAAAGAGCAATCCCTCGCTGTCGAAATCCAGTCGCCCCACGGAGTAGAGGCCGCTCCATTCCCGTGGCAGCAGATCGCCGATTGTCCGCCGCTTAAATTCATCCCGGCGCGAACAGACGTAGCCGCGCGGTTTGTTGAGCGCCACGTAAAGTTTGCGTTTCGCTCGCAGCGGGGTGCCGTCCACCGCCACTTTGTCGTGGTTGGGATCGATCTTGCGGCCCAGCTCGCTGACGGTCTGGCCGTTGACCGACACGCGCCCGGCCAGAATAATCTGCTCGCTGGCGCGACGCGAGGCCACGCCGGCTTCCGCCAGAAATTTTTGCAGACGCACCATGGAAGTTCAGAATCACCCAGGCCGAATTTTGAATGAGGATCGGCCTTGAACCCGTCCTTGAATTCGTCATTCACCATTCGACTTTTGAATCAGGCGTCCGGCTTGGTCTTGCGCAGGCCGGTGACGCGGTCGCCCACCTTCCATTGGCCGCGTCTTTTCAGTAATTCAACGCGCTCGAAGCGTTTGAGAACATTCCGTTTGCCCCCCATGGTGGCGACGGCCCGCAGACTGCGATGCTGTGACATAAATAAATTCCAAATGTTGTTGATCCACCTCTCTGTTGAAGTGGAGGCGCATCGTAGCACGCTGTCGTCCGAGTTGCCAATGGTTAATTTGGTCAAATCTGCTGACGGGGCACAACCGGACACTGCCAACAATATGCAGCATCGGGCGTCCCGCCTGGCGTAGAGGGCGCGCGGCTCGCCGCCCGGAATACACATTCGCTTTTTCGAGCGGCAATGGCCGGCAGCAGCGCGTCTGAACTTTTGTGCGTTGATTCTTCCGCCGGGCGGGACGCCCGGCTTTACGGCAGGCCAGAGGCCAGCCGCTGAAGTGGCAGTGCCCCTGCTGACGCGAGTGATCGTGAACGGCTGAAGTCTTGACCGCGAAACACGTGGATTGAAATGAATGAAATGAATTTGGGAGAACCCTGAGCGGATGGCTACAAATCCTACCTGAAATTTACTTCTCCTGCGGCAGCGGAACAGGTTGGGGACGAGCGGGCTGTTCCAGCATACCAATGTCCGGTGCAAATCGGTAATTTCCGAAGGACGCGCGGACGCGCGTCCCTACCTGGTTTAGTAGGCATCACTCCGAGTCTGTCTCCAAACCTTGTGGTCGGAGGGACGAGTTACACGAGTNNNGCGAGCCAATCAATCTCCACCTGGCGCGGCTGGAGCGGTTTGCCGGAAATCTCAAAGTACCAAGGCGCCGTGTGCGCAAAACGGAAACGCTTGCCCGGTCGTTTTTCAAAACAACGCCACGCCAGCCATGACGTTCCATTGGGACTGAACCGGATCGAAATCCCGGTCTCGAACGAACCTAAATTGGTCTGCTTGTTTTGCGGTTCGATGCGCTGGGTCACGAGGCCGTTCACAATCAACTCAATGCTTTCGAGCGGTTGCTCGCTCCGTACGGTGCAGTCCAGCCGATAATCCTTCAATTGGTTGGTCGCGGTGAACGTTTCTCCCGGCCACTGGTCTTCGACTTTGGCGAAGATCATTGGCCCGGTGGTCACGAAACTGCGGCCCGCCGCGAGTCCGCGCATCCAGGAGTCGAAATTAAAAGGCCCATCGAGATGCACATAGACACGGCTGAAACCGAGCGGCACCGGGTGGACGCCATTGGCGGTGCCGGCCGCTGGGCGCATACGAAACCCGCAGTTCAGCAGCGCGTAATAAGTCTGAAAGCCGTAGAGTGTCCAATCGAGCTCCGTCTCCGTGCCGGAGCCCGACAGCCCCATCCACGCCGGGGCAGGCACCGCCCAATTCCTCACCGCGTACTCCGTTTCCCAGTGGTGATTGTTGGCGAGTTCGAAGAGGTCCACCTTCAGCAGCGGCACCAGCGCGACTGACCACGGCCAGTTATGTTTTTCAAGGTCGAGCAACGCACCTTCCGCTCGCGCCTTCTCTGCAATACCAGCCAGTGGGAACACCGGACGATCAAAGCGCGTTCGATGATTCAGGATCAGCACAGCGCCCAACATGTGATTGCTGTTCCCAGTTTGAAAAATCTCATACTCAGTGTTCCGGGGATGCCAAACGTGCGTTGCGTCGATCCGCACCGGCGCATCGCCAAAGTTTCCTTGAAAGCCACGACCACTGGAGCTCGGAGCGATGGTGGAAACGGTCGTCCAATCCACCATCGGTAACGCTACGTTTACATCTTCGGCCAACATGGTGCCGGGGAGTTCGGTCGGGTCACGATGATTGTGCGTGTCGCCGGAGAACCAGCCAAGCTCAGCCATGTCCACCCAGCGGCGCAATCGAAACGTGAGCTTCGGCAAACCACCCTCAACGACCACCTCGCGCGTTTCAGGAAAAAACTCCTTTCCTCGCTCCACGGTGAAAGTGTAACGGCCGGGTAACAACTCGATGCGGAACAAATCCGGCGAAAGCGTGGTGTGCATCTCGACCGCATTCGTGTTGGCCCCATTGCGCCGCTCGTAGCGAATCGCGGAACCCCGCGTGAACGAGGATTTCGGAAAGTGCCACGTGCCGTCGGTGCCGCGAATGTAGAGACGGGCGGGCAGCGGCTTGCCACTCTCCGCGTCCATGATCTCGCCTTCGACCAGCACCTCCTTTCGTTCGGCCTTACGCCTTTCGACAATCGCCAACGCATCTGCCGGTACCTGTGCCGAATCGACGTAGCGCGCCAGATCACGAAGCGCGATGACTTTGAAGGCGTTTGTGTGCAGGTAGCGCATGAACTCCTCGAAACGCTCAGGCCGCGTATGCACCCACGAATGCTCGCGATCCGGCACTCCGTGGAATTGCAGCACTGCGATGCGACCCGCTCGCGCCTGGTCCACCGCGCGTTTTAAATCGTCAAGCGTCCAGTCCGGTCGCGCGTCACCCGCAGTTGGAATCAACAACGGATGATCCACCCCGGGTTCGTACGCGAATCCGCGTCCCCATTCGTACGGATGCTCCGGCGCGCCGCCACGCCGGGCAAAGCGGAAGCCTAGTTCCTTCAGAATGGGAAGCGCGTCCGGCGTGATGGCATTGCCCGGGTAGGCAAAGCTGATGGGCTGCGGAATGCCATACTCTGCACAACGTGCGTTGATGGCTTCAACCTGTTCGCGCAATTGGCCAAGCGTCTTGGCGGAAACACCAAGGTGATCGCGTGTGTGATTGCCGATTTCGAATCCGTCCTGATGCAGTTCCTTGATCTGTTCCCACGTCATGTAATCCCGCTTGTTCGTGGAAAACGAAAACCCCTCGGTAATGAAGAAGGTCGCGCCGAATCCGTAACGTTTCAGGATTGGCCGCACCACGGAGTAGTGGGACGCAACCGAATCATCGAATGTGAGCGCGACCAACTTGTCCGGCAAGAGTTCGAGCGCGAAAGTTCGCGCTGAACCCAGCCCCAGAACCAGGAACATCACGAGCGGTAAAATCGCCGCGGGTTTCATCGCGGAGAATTTACGCAAACGACACGGGGCGCACAATGACCAACACTGGGGCTGGGATTTACGATTTCATCTGCCGCGACGCCTCCCTCTGCATTGACGTGCCGGCACGTCTCGTGAAAGCGTGTTCCTTCGTCCTACCGGAGGCCGGGTGCCCGGTTTGCGGTCATCCACGATTCGGAAGTCCACCTGCTTTTTGAACGACTCCACCTTGGCCACTTGGACGGTGACTTTGTCGCCCAGGCGAATCACGCGGCGCGTGCGGCGGCCCACAAGATTATTGCGCGCGGCGTCGAACACATAGAAGTCATCCTCCACCGTGGACAACGGCACAAGGCCGCTCATCGCGAGGCCCGGCACGTCCACGAAGAAACCGAAGTTGCGCACGTCGGTCACGAGCGCGGGATAACATTCCGGGTGGCCGGATGCGAGTTGCGCCTTCAGGAAGGCGAATAGTTTGAGGTCTTTGCTGTCGCGTTCGGCGTCGGCGGAATTGCGTTCCATCACGGAAATATGTTCCGCCGTTTCTTTGAGCGCCGAGGTCGTGGCGGAGTTTTTATCAAACAAAGCACGATGTACGATGAGGTCGGCGTAACGGCGGATGGGCGAAGTGAAGTGCGTGTATTTCTTCTTGGCCAAACCGTAATGGCCGAGCGGTTCGACGGCGTAGCGCGCGCGCATGAGTGATTTTAGAAAGCCGATCTTCAGCGCCTGGCCGATGGGCAGTGCATTGAGCCGGTACAACAACTTCTGCACTTCGGGGGGTTGGCTGAGGTTGCCGCACGGCACGCTGTGGCTCAACACCTCCTCGCGATATTCCTTCAACCGCCGCTCGTCCGGCACTTCGTGGACGCGATACACCGCCGGCTGACGCAGGCTCATCAAGCGCGTCGCCACCGCTTCGTTCGCCAGCAACATGCACTCCTCGATCAACTGGTGCGACACGTCATTGACCGTCTTTTCGATCCGCAAGATGCGTCCGCGTTCGTCCAGACGAATTTTTGTTTCGGGAAAATCGAGGTCGAGCGAGCCGGCCTTGAAACGCAGCCGGCGGATGCGCTGGGCGAGTTCATGCGCCTGATGCAGCATTTGTTCAATGGGATCAGTGGTGGGTTTGCGTTCAAGAATCTCCAGCACTTCACCGTAGGTGAAGCGGCGTTGCGAGTGGATCACGGCGGAAAAAAACTTCACGTTCAACACCCGCCCATCGTTCGACACAAGAAATTCAACGCATTTGGTCAGGCGATCCACGTCCGGTTTCAGCGAGCACATTTCGTTGCTCAACGCCTCCGGCAGCATCGGGATGACGCGATCCACCAGATAGGTCGAGTTGCCGCGTTTGCACGCCTCGGTGTCCAGCGCCGTGCCGGGCTTCACGTAATGCGACACGTCCGCGATGTGAACCCACAGCCGCCATTGCTCCGGCGAAACGCGCTCCAGACAGATGGCGTCGTCGAAATCTTTCGCGTCGTCAGGATCAATGGTAACGACCCGTTGACGACGACAATCCATGCGACCCGCCACGTCGCGCGCGTGAACCGTCGTGCCGATGGCCCGGGCTTCGTTCAGCACAGGCTTGGGAAAATGCAGCGGCAGGTCGTATTGGCGCAGCACGGAAAGCATATCCACGCCTTCCGCGTCCGGCGCGCCGAGGACTTCGACAATTTCGCCTTCGGGATTCGTGTGGCGCGATTCCCATTCGCGCACTTCGACCACCACCTTGTCGCCAATGCGCGCCGGCCGGCCTACGTCGCGCGGCTCCGGCACGGAAATGTCGAGCGGGATGCGCGGATCGTCCGGAATGACGTAGAGAAACCGGCGTCCCCGTTGCAGCGTGCCAACCATCTGCGTGCGCCGCCGTTCCAGAATGCGGACCACTGAACCCGTGCCCGGTTCGGCGTCATCGTGGCGCAAGCCCTTTGGCCGGACATCGCGCCGCACGAGCACGCGATCTTCGTGCAAAGCCGTGCCGGTGGCGCTTTCTGGAATGGCAATCTCCTTCAGGTCGGTATCGTCCGGCTGGAGAAAGCCCTTGCCTTGACGGTTCATCCGAATTCGGCCCGGAACCAAATCCGCCTCGCGCGGTCGAACGTAACGATTGCCTTTGATGCGCGCGACCTCGCCGGAATGCTCCAGTTCGCGCAGCACGGCCTGCAACTCTTGTTGACGCGCGGGCGGCAGCCGAAGCAACCCGAGCAGTTCCGGCACATTCGCTGGTAGATAATCTTTTCGCTCCAACAAATGGATGATCTGGTCTTTCATGATTTGGAATTCCGGCATCGCCGGTTGAATCAGGGCGCGTGCTCAGGTGAACTCACGCCATCGCCCTTCGCCATTATGACCAATAACGAAGCCTTGACCAGCCCCACCTTTGCATGGCGGCGACGGACACCGACCGGCACAATCCGCGCCATGCAGGTCACCACGACGCCGGCATTCTTGGGAACCGCGCCTCCCGGATTGCAAATTCTCCGAAACTGCGCGATTGTATCTCAATATGAAAAGAAATTGGATTTTGGTCGGATGCCTGGCAGCTGCAGGTCTGCTTGCCGGGTGTGAAACAGTGCCTCCCGGTGCTGAGCGCGGACCGCATGGCACGATGGCCTACGATGTACTCATTGAGGCTTCCGAGCCTGGTGCCCGGATCGAAGCAGACGGCACTGATTTGGGGAATACGCCGGTGCATTTGAAGATTTTCGGCGACCCGGACGGGACGTTCCACGACTTTGGCTCCTATTGGTATGTGATCCGGGCCTTGCCGCTCACAACGAACCAGTTCCCCCAGGTCCGGGCGTTCGGGACCGGCCGGGGGTTTATGCGGGAGGACCGCGTGCCGCAGCACGTCTATTTCGACATGAACCAGAGAACGCAAATCTACCCACCCGCCGGGCCTCCGGGGTATGGGTATCCGGACAACGGCCCGCCGGTGTATTACTATGGGTCGCCGTACTATGGACCTGACTTTCGGTTTTATTTTGGTCCGGGCGGACGGCGGTGGCGGTGAGTTTGAACGTAAGCGACGCAAAGCTGGTGGGGCGCGCGTCCCTGCAAGGCCATTTTTGAACCGCTGATCAATGCTGATCCGCGCTCACCTTGCCTTTGTAGATGCGGTTCATTGTCGCGGATTGTTTAAGGTTGAAAGTTGGGAGTTGGGAGTGGCCAAACCACTTGCCGATCGAGCGTTTGCCCAGGTCAAAAGCCCAGATAATAGAGGTTCATAGGGAGGCGTTCATGATTCGTGCCTGTTCAATTGGCTTCCCTTTGATCGAGTGCTGATACTAGCCGATTCACCGACTGCCAGCAACCGATTACTTGTTGGAAGTGGTTGAGGGGAGACTCTCCAACTCCGCTTTCGCCTTGCCGGGATGGGTGTCGGGATGGAACGCTTGCCGCCGCCTGTTTTCGTCATGAACCAGCACGCAAAAGTCGTTGTCGCGGATTTTATCACAGAACCGCTCGATCACGAACGCCGGATTTTAGGCGATCTGGCGGAAGTGACGGCTTTGAACGCGTTCTCCGAGGACGACCTCATCGGCAAAATCGAGGATGCCGACGCGATCATGCTTTATCACCACATCGCGATAAGCGCCCGGACCCTGGAGCGCCTCAGGCAATGCAAGCTGATCGTTCGTTGCGGCGTGGGCCATGATAACGTCGACCACCAGTTCGCCCGCCGGCGCGGCATCACCGTCGCCAACGTGCCTGACTATGGCACCGAAGACGTGGCGGACTCTGCCATCGGAATGATGCTGGCATTGACGCGCGGCATTCATTATCTCAACAGCCGCCTGCGAAACTGCCAGGGGCCTTGGTTGTACACGCAAGTTCAGCCAATCAATCGGTTGCGGGGCCGCGTTTTTGGCGTTGTGGGCATCGGACGCATCGGCACGGCGGCGGCGCTGCGCGCCAAAGCGCTGGGCATGGACGCGGCGTATTACGATCCGTATGCGCCCCAGGGGCGGGACAAATCGCTCGGAACGCGTTGCGTGGAAACCTTGGAGGAACTGCTCGGCCAGGCGCTCGTGGTCAGCCTGCATTGTCCGTTGACATCGGAAACGAAGCACCTCATCAACCGTCTGACGCTCGCCAGGATGCAGCCGGGATCGTTCCTAATAAACACCGCTCGCGGCGGAGTGGTGGATGTGCTGGCCGTGCTTGACGCAGTGACGTCGGGGGATCTGCGCGGCGCCGCCATTGACGTGCTGGAAACGGAGCCGCCACCGGATGATCATCCCTTGATCGCCGCGTGGCGCGACCCGAACCATCCAGCGCACGGTCGCATCATCTTGAATCCACACTCGGCGTTTTACTCGGAGGAGGGGCTGCTGGATATGCGGATCAAAGGCAGCCAAAATTGCCGGCGCGTGTTGCTCGGCCAGAAGCCGTACAACGTGGTGAATTGAGTCAGGCTGGAAAACCATTCGTTTTGGATTCATGGAGAGCGCAAGCGGCCCGGCGGTTGTTCCGCCAACTTCGGGTGTCACCTGTGCCGCCTATTTTCCGTACACGCTTTGAGAGTTGTGCACTGCGTGTCGGGGAGAAGTTGCGGAATGAAACTTGTTGCACCGAGGCGCATTCAGGTTATCTTGCCCTCATGGATTGGCAGCGGATAGTTGCGTTAAGCATTGTGGGAATCACGGCCGCAATTTTTCTTTGGGTCAGGTTTCGTCCGCGTCGGTTCAATTTCAAGCGGGACACACATTGCGGTTGCTCGTCCGTCGGCCAGTCGTCGCCCCAAAGTTCCATCGTGTTTCACGCGCGCAAGGGTGAGCGCCCGCAAGTGGTGGTAAAAATGAAATAAGAGCGCACTTGCGCAACCTGGATCACTGCGATAGTTTCTTCCTAACATGGCCATGTGCAAAGTCAGTTCGTCGGCTCATTTCGTGAAACGATCGTTAATCGCCGCCGGTCGCGAGGTTTCCGCCAAGGGACATTGGGTGCCCAACACGGATGTCTATGTGACGGATGCCGGGCTGGTGATCAAAGTGGAGCTGGCCGGGATGCGCAGTGACGATCTGGAAATCAACGTGGAGGGGAATCGCCTGCGGATCAGCGGTCAGCGATTCGACGGTTGTCGCACGGCGAAAGTCAGTTTTTTGGTGATGGAGATTGATTACGGCCCGTTTGAAAGCGTGATTGAGCTGCCTGCGGGTTACGATCTCAGCCAAGCCAAAGCGGCGTATCTAAATGGTTTTCTGCGAGTCGATGTCCCGCTGATGGCGCGACCTGAGTCGAAAAAAGTCAAGGTGTCCGCGGCTGAAGCGAGATAATATTTAGTGAACCTTTTGACTGACTGGGGCATCTAAAGTCATAAATGGCACGACGATGACCTCACCTGACACCGAATTCATCAGTATCTTGGGGGCCAACTCCGGTGATGCCGGCGTGCCGGCATCGCGCATTTCGGCCCGTTCCTTGCCGGAGGTTCTGCCCATTCTGGGTTTGTCGGACATTGTGATTTTGCCCGGCATGGTGGCGCCGCTGCTGGTGGAGACGGCGCAGAGCATTCACCTGATCGACGACGTGGTGGAAGGAGACCGATTGCTCGGCGTGGTGCTGCAACGGCGCCCGGAAGTTGAAACCCCGGCGCCCACAGACATGTGGGAGCATGGGTGCTCGGCGCGCGTGTTAAAGATGCTCAAGTTTCCCGACAACACAGTGCGGGTGCTGGTCGAGGGGCTGTGGCGGATTCGCATCAAGGAGTATGAAGCGCAGACGCCTTACTTGCGCGGGCGGATCGAGGTGCTGAAGGATGTCACAGAAAAATCCATTGAATTGTCCGCATTGGTTCGCAATACCCAGCAACAATTTCAGGAAGTCAGCAAACTTTCTCCGTCCTTGCCGGACCAGGTCAAAATCGCCGCGCTGAACACCGAAGACCCCGGACACCTGGCGGATTTGATCGCCGCCAACCTTAACCTGAGTCTGGAGGAGCGTCAGAAATTGCTGGAAACCGTCTCCGTCAAAGAACGGCTGACCCGTTTGCTGCCGCTGCTCAATCACGAACTCGAAGTCCTGAATTTGAGTTCTAAAATCCAAAGCGATGTCGTCAGTTCGCTCTCCAAAAACCAACGCGACTTTTTTCTGCGGGAACAAATGCGGATCATTCAGCGGGAACTGGGCGACGGCGACCCCAACGCCAGCGAGGTCGAAAGTTTGCGCCAGGAGATCGAGCAGAACCAACTTCCGGCAGAAGCCAAGAAAGTCGCGTTAAAAGAACTGGAGCGGCTCAAGCAAATGTCCCCGGCCGTGGCCGAGTATGGTGTGACGCGCCATTACCTCGATTGGATCGTCAGCCTGCCGTGGGTGAAGATGACGGACGACAAGATTGATCTCGCTGCCGCCGCCCGCATCCTGGACGAGCAACATTTCGGGTTGGAAAAAGTCAAGGATCGCCTCCTGGAATTTCTGGCGGTCATCAAACTGAAAAAACAACTCAAAGGCCCGATCCTATGCCTGGTGGGCCCGCCGGGGGTGGGCAAAACTTCCCTGGGCAAAAGCGTGGCCGATGCTTTGGGGCGAAAATTTGCGCGCATTTCCCTCGGCGGCATGCGTGACGAAGCGGAAATTCGCGGTCATCGTCGGACTTACGTCGGCGCGATGCCGGGGCGCATCCTTCAGACGTTGCGGCGCGTGGAAAGCCGAAATCCGGTGATTCTGCTGGATGAGATTGACAAGGTAGGCTCGGACTTTCGTGGCGACCCGGCTTCCGCTCTGCTTGAAGTGCTCGATCCGGAGCAGAACAACACGTTCACCGATCATTACCTGGATTTGCCGTTTGATTTGTCACGGGTGTTGTTCATCACCACGGCGAACTGGCTGGAGCCAATCCATCCCGCGTTGCGCGACCGGCTGGAGGTCATTGAACTGCCCAGCTACACGGCGTCGGAGAAGTTGCAGATTGCCAAGCGCTTTCTCGCGCCCCGTCAACTCGGTGAGCATGGGCTGACAGCGAAACTCGTCAAACTGCCGGACGCGACTTTGCGCCACCTGATTCAGGATTACACGCGCGAGGCCGGCGTGCGCCAGTTGGAACGGGAAATCGCCGCGTTGACGCGCAAGGCCGCGCGGAAAATCGCCAGCCGCAACGGCCGGTCCAAACCGCTCACCATCAAATCGGAATCGCTGACGGATTTTCTGGGGCCGGCGCGTTTTATCTCCGAGATCGCGGAAACCATCACGGAATACGGCATCGCCACCGGGCTGGCGTGGACTCCGGTCGGCGGCGAAATCATGTTTATCGAGGCGACCCGCATGCCCGGCAAAGGCGGTCTGCTTTTGACCGGTTCACTGGGCGAAGTGATGAAGGAGAGCGCGCAGACGGCGCTAAGTTACCTTCGCAGCCAGGCAAGGATGCTCGGCGTTGACCTCAAAGATTACAGCAAATATGACATTCACATCCATGTGCCCGCCGGCGCCACGCCGAAAGACGGGCCGAGCGCGGGCGTGACCATCGTGGTGGCGCTGGCGTCTCTGTTGATGCAACGCCGCGTGCGGTCAGACATGGCCATGACCGGTGAAATCAGTTTGCGCGGACGTGTGTTGCGCGTGGGCGGCATCAAGGAAAAAGTACTGGCGGCGGCGCGCTCGGGTCTGAAACACGTACTTTTGCCGGATCAGAATCGAAATGATTGGATCGAGGTACCGTCGGAAGTGCGGAAGAAAATGAACGTGCATTTTGTCCGCCACATTTCCGAACTGATCCCGTTGGCCCTGCGCGCCAAATGAAATTCCCCTCGCTTCAATTCACATTGGCTTCGGTGCTGATGGGTCTTGGAACGCTTTCGTCAACTGGAGCAGAGCCATCCCAAGCTGAAGTTGAGGGTCGCGCATTAGTGTCGGAACTGCTGGCGCAACATCCGACGGAAACCTCGGAATGGCGCGGGGTCTTGAGAATTCGTGGCCGCGACCGTCAAACAACGACCATTCCGATCACCGGACGGATCATCGCGGAGAAGAACGGGTGGAAAGTCGTCTATGCCACAAGCGCCACAAACAAGATCGGTGCCGAAATGTTGACCGTCGTTCGTTCAACGAACGCAGCGAACCAATACCTGTACTCGAAAGCGGCGGCGGATTCCGGTCTCGGCGATCCGAGGCAACTGACCGGCACAGAAGCGAACCTTGCGCTGGCCGGTTCCGATTTCTGGTTAAGCGATCTCGGTTTGGAATTTTTCCATTGGCCGCAGCAACGCTTGTTGAAAAAGGAATTGCGTCGCGGCCAATCTTGCAACGTTCTCGAAAGCGTCAACCCACAACCAGCCACCAACGCCTATGCCCGAGTTGTTTCGTGGATCGACGTTGATACTGGCGGCGTCATCCATGCCGAGGCATACGATAAAGCCCGGAAAAGAATCAAGGTGTTTGAACCTAAAGAGTTCAAGAAGGTCAACGGACGGTGGGAATTGCAGGAGATGGAAATCCGCAACGAACAAACCGGTTCGCGCACCCGTCTGGAGTTTGATTTGGAAAAGTAAGCGTTTCAAGAATCCTGTCTTTACTCTCAGTTACGATGCGGGACTTTTTACTTGCGGTTAGCCGGTAAGTCGTCGAGCTTCAGGCTGAAGCCTAGCCATGAACCAGACTTACGATATCATTCGCGGAACCCTGCTACTGCTGGTTTTTCTACTGGTAACTGGATTAGTTTTGTTTCGATGGTTGAAACGCAGCAAAGATGATCCGGGAGTATTGATTATCAAATGGATTTTGACTGTTCCGTTGGTGGCGCTCGCGTTCTTGTCGGTTAAACTTTTTAGCTGGGCGGGGCCGTTCGTCATTGTCTTTTGCGCAGTCATCCTATCCATCATGTGGACGCCAAATCTCGCTTCATCGTTGGCCAAGCCTTTAACGAACGCCTTCGATGGCGGCACCGAGGAAACTGAACCGCGTCCGTTTTATTCCATTGCCCGCGCCCAGCAAAAAAAGGGTAATTACACCGTCGCCCTCGCGGAAGTCCGCAAGCAACTGGATAAATTCCCCAACGATGTCGAGGGCACGCTGCTGCTGGCGGAATTGCAGGCCATACATCTAAACGACCTTCCCGGCGCGGCGGTTACCATCGAACGTTTGTGCAACCAGCCTGGCCGTCCGCCCCAACAAGTTGCCGCCGCTTTGAACCTGCTGGCCGGCTGGCATTTGAGATTCAGCCAGGATCGCGAAGCGGCGCGTCTGACATTGGAAAAGGTCCAACTTTTGTTTCCCAATACTGAAATGGCATTGCAGGCGGCGCAACGCATCGCGCATCTGGGCGATGCGGAGATGCTTCTTTCGCCCCACGATCGCAAGCGATTTGCGGTGCCGGAAGGCATCAAAAATCTCGGCCTGTTGAAAGACCAAAGCCATTTGATACCTGCTGAAATCGACCCGGCGGAACTGGCTGCCGGTTATGTGAAACATTTGGAAGCACATCCGTTGGACAGCGAGGCGCGAGAAAAACTGGCGTTGATTTACGCCGACCATTATCAACGCCTCGATCTGGCAACCGATCAACTGGAGCAACTGATTCAGCAGCCTGATCAACCGGCCAAACAAGTGGTGCACTGGTTGAACTTGCTTGCGCATCTGCAAATCAAACATGCCAACGATCTGGCGGCGGCACGGCAAGCTTTGCAGAGGATCATCGATCAATATCCCGGCCTGGCGGCAGCGGAAAACGCCCAACGTCGGCTGGACATTTTAAGACTGGAACTCAAGGGGAAGGAAAAGAGCCAAGCGGTCGCACTTGGCTCTTACGAACAGAATATCGGATTGAAAAGCCGCCCTTAAGGAAGCTTAAGGGCGATTTGTTTCTCGATTTCATGGGCCAGGTCGATGTCCGCAACGCCGCCTTTCGCGCGCGCTTGCACGATGACATGGGTCACCTTCTCATCGATTTTATCGACGCGCACCCAGACAGTGCAGGTGTTTACTTTGGCTTCCAGTGAATTGTTAATGGTGTTTTCTCCGGTCAGCACGCCATTGAAGGCAAGCACTTCCTTGGCGGCGGCAAAAACCTGGGCCACGGGTCGTTGATAGCTGCCTTCGATTTTGTCTTTGACGAATGGCACCCCGGGACTCTTTCTTCCGTCCACAGTGTTGACGCAGCCGGAAACCAGGACCGCCAGACCACAGACGGCCATTAGCGCAAAAAATTTTGTTTTCATTTGCGCCTATGCAATCACAATCACCGCTCCCGTCAAGCACTAAGAAGTTCCGAAACGGAAAATGCGGCTTGCCATCAATCCGTGCGAGGTGTTTTCTCGAAGCCAGTCAGGAACCAACGGACATGACGGAGATAAAAACAAGTTGTCCAAAGTGTGGCGGTCACATTGCCTTTCCGCCGGAGATCAGAGGCCAAGAAACATTCTGCCCTCATTGCAACGAAACAATCGTCCTACCCAAACGAAGCAACATCACTGTTTGGATTCTGACTGCTGCTGCGCTGATTGTCTCGATCTGCATTTGCACGGTCTTCGTTTTGAAACATCCGTCAAAGCCCGGAGAGCCAAATAAGAATCTCGCGGCAAAACGACCTCTACAACCCGTTGAACTTCTGAAAGCCAAGGCAGCCAAAGGAGACACCGAAGCAATGGTGCAACTCGGATTGCTTTACAATTCGGGAAACGGCGTGCCTACGAACACGGTAGAGGGGGAGGACTGGTATCGCAAAGCGGCAGCCCTTGGTAACATCCATGCCATGACAGCGTTGGGGGACGTTTTCCTCGGAAAATACTTGGGAGAGCAAACCGCGAATTTTCCCACGATTATTGATCCCACCACCGGACTTCCCATTGCCTCGACAAATGCCGTTATTGACCCCTCTACCGGATTTCCGGTTTCATCCACAAATACGGCCATTGACCCCACCACCGGACTCCCAGTAACGGGGACGCAGGCGCGATACAATTTCGATTTGACAAATACGACCATCGACCCCAGCACTGGACTCCCAGTGCTTTCGGCGCCCTTACCTCGCGGCTTTGACCCCGCAATATATCGAATTGACCCCACCACCGGACTTCCAGTGCTTTCGTCAGAGACTCCAAATCAGAAACTTTATTCCAGCGAGGCTGTTAAGTGGTTTCGCAAGGCAGCCGAGTTGGGTGATACAAACGCGATGAGCAGGCTAGTCAACGGCACCCTCCCCGCCACGGGACTTAACCTTGATCTTGACTCCATTGATATGCCCATTGATCCGATTACAGGACTTCCGATCGCACTACTAACTGTTGAAGAATCAGAAAAAATACGCTGGACGCGGAAGCTTGCCGAAGCGGCAATGTCGAGGCGATGGTATTGATGGGCTTCGATCTCAGTTTAACACACGAATATGCAGAGGAGGCTAAATGGGATACCAAAGCGGCGGAAAGCGGTTACGAACGCGCTCAGTTCCGCCTCGCCAGACTTTACGACCAAGGATTAGGCGTATCCTTGAACAAGGCGACAGCGGTGAAGTGGTACACCAAGGCGGCGGAACAAGGCAACGCCGATGCGCAATTCTCTTTGGGTGTGAAGTATTATCGCGGAGAGGGTATGCCTCTGGATAAGCCACAGGCGTTTCAGTGGTTTCTCAAAGCGGCTAATGGCCACAAAATTGGCAACTTTGATTTTGGGATTGCTGAAGCTCAGTTCAATCTTGGCATTATGTGCCGCGATGGTGAAGGGGTGACAAAAGACAAACAAGAGGCGGTAAAATGGTTTCTTAGGGCAGCTCAGAACGGCGACGCGTCGGCCCAGCATGAATTGGGTCGGGCTTATGAAACTGGAGTCGGTGTCTTGCAGGACAAACAGGAAGCGTTCAAATGGTATCAAAAGGCGGCATACCGGGGCGACAACATGGCGGAGCGGAAAGTTGGACGGTTTTATGAAGAAGCTGGCAATTCACCGCAGAATCGGATTGCAGCCCACAAATGGTTAAGTTTGGCTGCTGCACAAGGTGATGAGATCGCCGCCAAGGAGAGGGATAGCGTCGCGGTGCGGATGAGTGCTCAAGAGTTGGCTGAAGCCTCCAGACAAGCTAAAGCTTTTTCGGTGGGCGAACCGCCGTCCACAAACGGCCTGCCTGTGATTTCAGTAGCGCGGGGCGTCACAACAAGGCCGCCTCTCCAATCCCCATCTGGCGAAGTCCCCGTGACTGTTTTAAATGGCATAAAGCAGGCGGCCAGTCGCGAATGGCCCACCGACTACCAGATGCAAGCTTACAAAATCAAAAAGGAAATTGCTGCCTACAAGGAACTACAGCAGTTATCTGCCAGCAACGTTCCCACAGATGTTTTTCAGCGGATCAAGACCGCCGCAGTTGATGAATGGCCCGAGGATTACGAAATGCAGGTCTATAAAATCAGGCAACAGGTGAAGGCTTATCAGGACTTGCAACGCTGAAAACCTCTTCGTCTCCCGCGTTGCTCCCAAATGGGACCCCTATCAACTGCTGATATTTCAAAGTTATGTCGAAAAAAGAACTAACGCCATTAAAGATGGACTCTCCCGAAAAATTTAGGGGTTTCCTTCACAAGCTGTGGGATGAATTGTTTTGGGCGAATTTTTACTATGAAATTTTGAAGGAACTGTCGCGACTTTGCAAAAAGCATGCCCAAGCTGTTAATTCCTCCCCGGTTTTTTGGACCTATACTTTACAAGCACATTATCAGACTGCGATGGTTTATTTGCATCGAATCTACGACCAAAATAAGGAAAGCTTTAACCTCCACCGGTTTCTGCTCACAGTCCGAGAAAACCGAGAGATATTCGACTTGGCAAATGTCCGCAAGAGGAGGGAAAGCGATCCTCATGCGAATGACTTGATGCGAGCCATTGGGAAACTTGACCTTGTGCAGCTTGATCGTGATGTCCTGTTTTCAAGTAATAAGAATCCGGAAGTGAAAAACCTCAATACGTGGCGCAACCGTGTCACCTTTCATAACGACGAAAAAGAGTTGTTCAGGCAGAACCGGTTTGAAGATGAACATCCACTGCCTGATATTGACCTGCTTATTGAAAAGGGGTTTTGTCAGCGGACACCACGAAC
>PLJQ01000194.1:0-2967 GCA_003140275.1 Limisphaerales bacterium | reverse complement strand
GTTTTAAAGTGACCGGTGACAGGGGTTTCAAATACTGAATCGCTACTCTCAGTATTTCGATACAACTGGATACAGCAAAGGTTGTCGAGACTGGAAAGACATGAAATTTGTCTTTGAGCGTTGATACACCGCTCCGAAGTCATTCGCAAGCGTGCCGAATGATTACCAGCCCCGAACTCTGCCTCACACCCAGCCCGGCGACCCATTTTAACGCCAAGGCGCGGAGACGCAAAGAAGCTCTTCAGTTTTCCCTGCGCCTTGGAGTTGAAAAATCCGCCCAGCCAGCGATGTAGCGCAGATTTTCAAACCTGCCGCCCGCCGTCGTCCGCTCCGCCGATTTGGAAATCGGCAGACACAGCCGGTTTCGAAACCAGCGCTACCCAGCGCCAGCGGCGCGAAATCTTTGTAGAACATCCGCCAAAAAAAATCCCAAGCTCCGTAGGTGCGACATCGGCCACCATGCCGCTCCTGACGGAGCTTTGGAAAATCCGGCTGCGCGAGCTACAAGGATTCCGCGCCTACGGCGCTGACTGCCGAACGCCCCTTACGGTTTTCCGTCCGGGCGACCTGTCGTCCAGCCTGCTGGTTCACCAGCGGACGGCAATGGTGATCAAGCGGCGTGCGGCGTGTGCTTGAATTTTCGCGCGCGGCCAAAGTCCACCCATTCGACCACGTAAAAGTCGCCGTGTGAATCCACGCACATTGCGTGCGGGGTGCAGAAAAGCGCCGGGTTGGTTTTGTTGTCAGCGGCGCCTTTGCCGTCGCCGAGGTGCGCCACGAGTTTGTCGTCCGCGTCGAGGATCGTGACCTGGCTGCCAAGGTCGGGAATATAGAGCTGGCCCTTGTGCTGGTAAAAACAACACGGGTTGCGCACGTCATCGGCCAGCGTGCGCTTGTAGTTCAGTTCGAGGTCAAAGACTTCGAGCCGGTCGTTATGCCGGTCGGCGATATAAATTTCCGGCCCGCTTTGCTTGAGGGTATTGACCCAGATGCCGTGGCAGGTGTTGAACGTACCGTGGTCGGCTTGTTTGCCGGGCTTCGGACTGCGCCCGCCGATAGTTCTGATATGTTTGAAATTCTTGTCGAACCGGCTGACGCGCTGGCTGCCGTAACCGTCCACCACATAGATGTCGCCGTTCGCGGCGACAGCCACGTCGGTCGGATTGGTCCAGTCGAATTTCTGCGACGTGCTGCCTTCCCTGACGACATTACCAATTTCGTAAAGGATTTTGCCTTTGAGGTCGGTCTTATAGACGCGCTTGCCGAGTTTTGGGCCTTCCTTGTTCGTGCTGACGTTTTCGGTGAAGTAGATGAATTCCTCCCGGCCTTCCTTGCTCACATAGAGGCAGTGCGCCGTGTCCTTGACCTGATCAGTGGTGAGGCTGACCTTGTCGGCAAAATCGTTGCTCCAGGTTTCCAACAGTTTGCCCTTGCGGTCGAAGATGGCGACGCATGGATTGGTGGAACGCGACGTGACATAAATGCGGTCTTTGGAATCCACCACCACTCCGCAACCGAAGCCGTACTTCATTCCTTCGGGCAATTTGCCCCAGTCTTCGTCGAGCGTGTAGGTATGATGACCGGTGCCGATGCGAATGGAGATTTTCTTCTCAGCAGCGGGGACCAGGCCTGGCACAACCAGGCCGGCGGTCGCAACGCCGGTCATTTTGAGGAAGTCTCGGCGGGTCAACCGACGTGGGAAAATATATTCGTTCATGTGCTTTGTCTTTTGTTGGAGATTCGGGCGGACGTTAAACCCATGAGAAAAGCCTGTCGAGCCTGAAAACAAAAAAAGCCGGCACAGGCGCAAACCTGGTCCGGCATTGACTGGTTCGAGCTTCTAGTGTTTCAACACCGCTTCGTGGAATTCCTTCCAGTCGTCGAGGTTGTTGAGGTTCACCGCGTCCTTCGGCGCGCCGGCATCGTCGGGGATGCCGTTCGCGCCGAGGATCGATTTGCGCGTGGCGTCGTCGTGGGTGTAACCGCGAATGGAGGCGTTGAGTTTGTCCACCGACCCTTTGTCCAACTTGGTGGCATTCTTTTTGACCCAGGCCTCGAACTGCGGATAAGTTGGCCGTGAATCTTTGATGAATTTGATGACCGCATCGCGATTGAGTCCCACGCCGTCAATGACCATCTGATCGTAGCCTTTGCCGGCACCGGGATAACCGGGTGCGAGTTTGCCGCGCGCTTCGAGCGAGACTTTGAGCCAAAGCCTGGGGAGATGAATCACGCCGAGCGGGCCGGCGACACCGGAACTGATGAGAGGAACACTTGTATTCATAGTTTGTGAGATAGATTTGGTTTTATTGGAACAACGCGGTGAGCTTAGAAAACCAATGACGGCGGGTCAACGGGAATTTAATTGCCTGGCATCCCGACGATCCGTTCGGGGCGGGAGTAGATATTCATCGTTGGACCACGCAGAAAGCCGACCAAGGTTTGGCCGCTTTCTCGCGCAAATTCCACCGCCAGACTCGACGGGGCCGAAACGGCGGCGACAATCGGAATCCGCGCGGCCAATGCTTTCTGCATGATCTCAAATGAAGTCCGGCCGCTCACGAGCAGAATATGCCGGTCGAGCGGAAGTTTGCCTGCCAGAAAGCCGTGGCCGATGACTTTGTCCACGGCGTTGTGCCGCCCCACGTCTTCACGCAAAACAACCAGTTTGCCCTTCGCAGTGAAGATGGCGGCGGCGTGGAGGCCGCCGGTCTGGGCAAACGTTTTTTGAGCGGCACGCAAACGGTCGGGCAGTTGAACCAACTTTTGCGCCGCGATGGTTAGCGTCGAATCGAGCGGCGCGAAATGTTGATGAACGGCTTCGATGGACGCCTTGCCGCACAATCCGCAACTCGAGGAGGCGAAAACGTGGCGCGTCAGTTGGTCAAAGTCCACCTTTACTGACGGCGCGAGAAAAACATTGAGTGTGTTTTCGTAATTCGCCGCTTCACCTTGTCGGCAATGGAC
>PLJQ01000284.1 GCA_003140275.1 Limisphaerales bacterium | reverse complement strand
TCCAAACCAGCGGCGCGCACGGAAGAATGACTTCGGCCTCGATATCAGTTGAGCTTGTCATACATGCAGCCAATACGGATTGGGTTGAACCTGCTGTTCGCCCTTAATACTTCGCCACGCCGTGGTCGATTTCATCCGACCAGGCGTTGATGCCGCCCTTGACGCTCTTGACGTATTTGAAGCCTTGTTCCTGCAGAAACTTCACCGCCTTCAGCGAGCGGATGCCGCTTTTGCAGTGAATATAAATCTGCTGGTTGGGATCGAGTTCGGTAAAGCGTTGCGGCAACGCGCCCAGCGGAATCTGCGGCACGCCATTGATGTGGCAAATCTCGAATTCGTCCGGCTCGCGCACGTCGATGACGTGGATGCCAAGTTTGGGGTCGTCCAGCGCGCGTTTCATTTCCTGGACGGTGACTTCGTCGGGATTCTCCACCGGCGCGGACGGCTCGGAGGAAAAGCCGCAGAACTGCTCGTAGTCGATGAGTTCCTTGAGGGTTGGATGGTCGCCGCAGAGCGGGCATTGCGGGTCGCGCCGCAGCTTCAACTCGCGGAACTTCATGTCGAGCGCGTTAAACAGGAGCAGCCGGCCGATGAGCGAATTTCCTTTGCCGAGCGCCAGCTTGAGAATTTCCGTGGCCTGGATGCAACCGATGATGCCAGGCAACACGCCAAGCACTCCGCCTTCCGCGCAACTGGGGACCATGCCGGGCGGCGGCGGTTCGGGATAAAGACAGCGGTAACACGGCCCGCCGAGATGCGGCGCAAAGACACTCGCCTGGCCTTCAAAGCGGAAAATGGAACCATAGACGTTCGGCTTCTTCAGCAGCACACAGGCGTCGTTGGTCAGATAGCGCGTGGGGAAATTGTCCGTGCCGTCCACGACGATGTCGTAGGGGCGGATGATCTCCAGAGCGTTTTCGCTGCTGATGCGGGTGTTGTGGATGACCACTTCCGTGTTGGGGTTGATGTGGGCGATGGTTTCCCTGGCCGAGTCGGTTTTGGGGCGGCCAACGTCTCCCGTGCCGTGAAGAATCTGGCGCTGGAGATTGGAGAAATCGACCGCGTCGAAATCCAGCACGCCCATCCGGCCAATGCCGGCGGCGGCAAGATACAGGGCGATGGGCGAGCCCAGCCCGCCCGCGCCGATGCACAGGACGCTGGTGGCTTTGATTTTCTTTTGTCCCGCCAGACCGACTTCCGGCAGAATCAAGTGGCGCGAGTAACGGCGGATTTCGTCATTGTTCAATTCCATAAATAAATTAAGGTTGGAGAGCGTAGTGTAGCTACAAAATAAATCAAGTCGCCAGCCTTGCCGGCGGAAACTGCTGTGCGGGTTGAAATCGTAAAAGAAGTTAAGGCGATCAAACAATGAAATCCAGATGGATTATCCTGCTTTCTGTTGCTCTTTACCTTGTCTGTGTCGGCCTCCTAGCGGCATTGAAATCAGCAGGTTTTCTCCATGAAATAACGACTCAAGAAATTCTTTACGGACCAGCTATAACCATCGTGTCTAGTTGGATCATCTTCGCAGTGGTTCATTCACTTTTCAGACGTTCATGATTTCAAATTAGGGGAATTACATACAACACTACCCTTGCGTAAAAACCGCGCAAAACGGGGGGGGGTTGTGAGTAATGGAAAGTATAAGGTTATTAGGATATGGAATTGGATTATCCGTAAATTAGTTTGTGCTTGTTCCCGGAGGCATATACGGTGTGATGCGTTTTGTAAGTCCGAGTGCTTTAGCGTTGTCCTGCAAAAGACCTGTAATGCGTTTATTCGCAGATTCCAACTTTGTATTGAGGTCTTTTATCTCCATTTTCTTTTGTTCAAGCAAGGCATCGCGTTCTTTAAGCAATCGCTTCAAATTAAAGGGATACAAGCACACGGTTATCAATCATTCCAGCGGTCAATACGTCAACGGGGACGCACACACCAACAGCATTGAAAGTTTTTGGGCGTTATTCAAACGCGGGTATCATGGAGTTTATCACCAGATGAGCCGGAAACATTTACAAAAGTATGTTGACGAATTCGTTTATCGGTTGAACCGGCGCGGGCAGGAAATGAAAGCCGTGTTTGCCGATGTTGTGGCAGGCGTAACTGACGGAACACAATTACCATATAAGGAACTAATCGCATGAGCAGACCGCAAAAAATTCACAAGCCGCTAAAGGCGAGCTTCAATAACATTCTGGCCGCCGTTGCCTTGGGGACGGGAAATGCGAAGCGGGCAGCAAAGAACATGGCTAATGAAGCGGTGAAAGCATCGCAGCCAAAACCGGAGAAGAAACCGTGAAATCAAAAACAGGTGCAATTATATTGGCCGTCATTGTAATGGCAGCGTGCGGTTGCAAACCGGGAACCAAAGTTCCCACCGATCACGAGCGAATCGTGACGCTGGAAAATCAGATTGCAAAGATGAACGCGGAGACGGTGATTGCGCGGTCAAACTTAACGGTGTGGCAGGATGGGCTTGGCGTGGCTCTTAAATCCCTAGGCGAGGCCGTTTCACAAAACTACAGCAATACTTCCAACGACATGGAAGCCTTGAAAATTATTGCTCTTCAAATGCAAGCGACGCTCTCACGACCTGCCCAAGCACAAACGCGGCTTGTTCCGCTGCCCATACCCCGCCAGACCCGCGACGGCGTGCCGCTGGTGACTTACAATACGATCCGGGCCGATGCTGAGAGGCGTTACCCGACTGACTTTGATATGCAGGAATACATAATCAAACAGCAGATCACAGCTTACAAAAGATTGAATCCGTAAAATGAGAAGCAAATTTCAGGGTAACATTGTATGTAAGTCCCCAAATTAGGACACTACCGCCTTGCCAAACATGTCTTCCACCCTCGATCTGCAAATCGCCGCTGCGCGTTTGAGAAAGTTATCGAAGCTCAGACCGTCGTTGGCGATGGTCCTGGGAAGTGGGTTCAATCACGTCCTGCGTCAATTCACCGTGGACGCCGAAATTCCTTATGCGAAGCTGGCGGGGTTTCCGAAAACTAGTGTGGCGGGGCACGACGGAAAGCTTTTCATCGGCCGGCTGGGCGGGACGCCGGTGCTGGTGTTGAACGGCCGGGCGCATTTTTATGAGGGACACGCGCTGGAACAGGTGACGTTTCCGGTGCGCGTGCTGCCGGAATTCGGTATTCGCGATCTGTTGCTCACCAATGCGGCGGGCGGCGTCAACCGGCGCTTTCGTCCCGGCGACTTCATGTATTTGACCGATCACATCAACCTCATGGGAACAAATCCGTTGCGCGGCCCGGCGATCCCCGGTCTGCCGCGCTTCGTGGATTTGACGCGGGCTTACGACGCGACGTTGAGCGGGTTGCTCGCGTCGGCGGCGCGGGCGGGCAAAATCAAATTGCGGCGCGGCGTTTATCTCGCCGTGAGCGGGCCGAGCTACGAAACCCCGGCGGAAATCCGCGCCTTTGCGCGGCTCGGCGCGGATGCCGTGGGCATGAGCACGGTGCCGGAAGCCATCGTGGCCCGGCAATGCGGCTTGAAAGTGGCGGCGGTTTCGTGCATCACCAATCTGGCGGCGGGACGAAGCAGTGGCGGGCTGTCTCATGCGGAAGTGCTGGAGACGGCGGAGAAAGTGAAGACATTGGCAGCGCTTCTGCTCAAAAACTTTGCCCGGTTGTATGGCCAAAATCAGTAAAAAGGACTTGATCGAAGCGGCGTTTCGAGCGCGCCAACGCGCCGTTGCCCCTTATTCGAAGTTCAAGGTGGGCGCCGCCCTGCTCACAAAGTCGGGAAAAATCATCACCGGCGCAAACGTGGAGAGCGCCAGTTACGGGTTGACCTGTTGCGCGGAGCGGGTGGCGTTGTTCACGGCGTTGACCGAAGGCCATCGCCGCTTTGCCGCCATTGCCATTGTGGCGCGCGCGCCGGGCGGCCCGATGCCTTGTGGGGCCTGCCGGCAGCTTTTGGTGGAATATGCGCCGAACTTGTTGGTCTGGGTGGCGGATGGCGCGTCGCGGCGCCAGATAAGGGAATTTTCCGTCGGGGAGTTGTTACCCGCCGCTTTTGTCGAGGTGCCGAAGAATTCTGGTTGAAAAAACGCTTTGAAATCGCCTTTGGAGTGATTTAAGAGTATTGATCTGATGAAGTTCGACTTTGTATTTCCCTTGGAAAATGCCGGTTGGCCCTCTTTTTTGGTGGATGAAGCCAGCACGATTCTTCGCTCCAATCAAACTGCGGTAAAAGCCTTTGGCGCGGTGCTGGAGGGAGGGTCCGCATCATTATCGGCGATCTGGTCGCCTGCCAATGAAGGCACGGCGGAACAATTCCTGAGCCGCTGGGAGCGGTCGCCGACACCCACGGTTTCGCTCAAATTCGCCGGCAAAGGCGGCGTCACCGCAACCTATTCGACCCACATTTGTTCGGCGACATGGGACCGGCAAAAACATTTTGTTTTTCAACTTTTGTCCGAAGGTGTGCCCGGCCAGCCGGCCACTGATGTTCCTCCGGAAGCGAAAAACCACGACCACGAAGCCAGCGCGGCGCACAAGCAGAAACTGGATTGCGCGTTGCAACTGGCCCGCACGGTGGCATTGGATTTCAACAATGCCCTGACCAGCATCCTCGGCCACACCTCGCTCATTCTGGGTCGCATGCCGCCTGAAAATCCCTGGCGCGCCTCATTGTTGGAGGTGGAGAAATCGGCGGCCAAAGCGGCGGAAATCGCGAATGATCTCGGAACTTTTAGCCGTCGGGAGAAGGACACGCGTGGACAGACCGCCGGCAATTTGAACCTGCTTTTGCAACCGAACGTGGAGCTGTTTGAGAGTTCGCATAAGGGCGAAATCAACTGGTCGCTCCAATTGGAGCGCAAGCTCTTTACGGTTAAATTCGACGAGGCCAAAATGCAGCAGGCCTTCGTGAAAATACTGGAGAACGCGGTCCAGGCGCTCCGTCCGACGTCTGGACGCATCACCGTACAAACGCGCAACCTGGAACTGCGGGAGCCGACCCAGGATCGGAACGTGCAACTGTCGGCCGGCAATTACGTCTGCGTGGAAATCACTGACAACGGACACGGCATAGAACCGGAGGTGTTGCCGCGGATTTTNNTTTTCGAGCCGTTCTTTACCACCCGACAGGGCGGGAATCATCGCGGCCTGGGTTTGGCGTGGGTTTACGGCATCGTCACCAATCACGGCGGCGGTGTGGCCGTTTCCAGTCAACCCGGCATGGGCACTTCGGTGCGCGTTTACCTGCCGGCCGGGCGCAAAATCGTGCGGTACAACGGCGCTTCCTCCGCTGACCTTCACGGCACGCAAATCATCCTGATGGTCGATGACGAAGATTTGCTCCTGACCATGGGCAAGACGATCCTTTCCGCGTTCGGCTACCAAGTGTTGACCGCCAACAGCGGACAGAAGGCGCTGGAAATCCTGTCGCAGAATGACACCCACGTTGATTTGATCATCACCGACCTGGTCATGCCGAACATGAGCGGGCGTGATCTGATTGAGCATGTCCGGCAACTCGCGCCCGACACACGGATCATCCGCTCCAGCGGTTATGTCTGGCCGATGGAACAGGAGGATGACGCCAACTACCTCCAAAAGCCGTTCACCAGCCAGGACCTGCTGTTAAAAGTCAAGCAAGTGCTCGCGCCGGAGCTTGCGCCGGAAGAACCAACATAAGTTGACTGAATCACGGGTTTGCTGTTTCAATCTGCTTATGCAAATTGAAAGCCTCAAAGTCTTTTGTGACCTGGCCGAGACCGAAAGTTTTACCAAGTCCGCGCAAATCAACAACATCACGCAGTCGGCCGTCAGTCAACAGATCAGTTCCCTCGAACGGCAATTCAAATCACTCCTCATTGAAAGGAGCAAAAAGAAATTTCGCCTGACAAGGGAAGGCCAGGTGCTCTACGAATTCAGCAAACAAATCATCCAGACCTATGATTCGCTGCACAGCCGGTTGCAGGAAATCAAAGACATCATTTCGGGCACCGTTCGCGTGGCCACCATTTACAGCATCGGGTTGCATGACCTGCCTCCTTATATCAAGCGATTTCTCAAACGCTATCCCACGGTCAATGTGCATGTCGAATATCGCCGCGCCAATCAGGTGTATGATGACGTGCTGGGCAACGTCGTCGATTTGGGACTCGTGGCGTATCCCACGCGCGAAAAAAAACTGGAAACCGTGGCGTTGCGCAAAGACCCGCTGGTGTTGATTTGTCATCCCCAACATCCTTTTGCCAAAAACAAGACGATCAAGCTGAAGGCCATTTCCGGCCAAAAGTTCATTGGCTTTGAACCTGACATCNNAACATCGAGACGGTCAAGCGCGCGGTGGAAATCGATGCCGGCATCTCGGTGGTCCCGCTGGGCACGATCCTGCAGGAAGTTTCCAAACAGACGCTGGTCCAGGTGCCGTTCGAAGACGCCGAGTTTTACCGGCCGCTGGCCGCCATCTACAAGAAGAACAAGGTGCTTTCGCCCGC
>PLJQ01000030.1 GCA_003140275.1 Limisphaerales bacterium | reverse complement strand
AAATCGTAAATGCGGAACTCGTCGAAGTTACAAAGCACGACGTAGCGCGGGCGGTTGGGAACAAGGCGCGTCCAGTAATCGAAAGTCTGGCGGTAATGCTTCTGCAAGTCCGTACCGCGCTTTTTCATTTCCATGAGCACGACGGGTTTCCAGACNNTGCCGCCGCCGTCTTCATCGGCTTTGCGAATGCGGAATTCGGCGGTGCCGCCTACGTCCAGACAGCCGGCCTGACCGAAGGCCTGAAAGAGCCGGTCGAGGAAGATTTGCGCCTGGCCCTTTTCATCACCGGTGATGTGCTTCCCACACCATGCGGTGAATTCGGCGAGTTTTTCCCGGCTCGGCATGGGTGGGTTGTATCAATTGGACAAGAGTCTGGCGAGAGTTTTGCCGGTCCGGTGCCGCGGAAAGGCAGCCAGAGCTCAGGGTTGCCGGCCCGAGCCATCAACGATCAGCGATTTGTAGCGCCCACAGAACAGATTATGCTTATCACGCTGGAAGCTCTCACAGCGCAAGCGGATGGTATATCGCGCTGGGTTACTCGATTCTCAGCTTGCGGGCCATCACGGTTGAGTGGCCCGCGCCGCTTCATGTCTCAATATCAAGAACCGTTCCCTTACCCTTTTACTTTATGAAGCTACTACTGAACCGAGTCGGGGATTTCCTACAGGCATTCTGTGAACGATTAAAGGTTTGTTAAAGGTGTGTTATTCGTCTTGCATTCTCGTGCCTGTGAGGCTGTCATTGCGTTTAATGGATCAACCCCGATGATGGAAATACCCATGGCTGGCGAAATCGCGCTCTTGCAGCGCATCAAGGCATTTAATGATAATGCCATTCGCGAGGTAGAGGAGTTTGTATGCGATGGGAATTTGTCTGCATTGACACGAAAGTATGAAGCGAATCTGAAAAAGCGGGATGTCGACATCGGCTTCAATTTGTTCGCGATCATATCTGACATTTACCACCGAGAGGACTTTCACAGCGACATTCTCAAAGCATTGATTGATCCCAAAGGCAAACACCAGGAACAAAAAAAATATCTTCACCTTTTTCTGGAATTCATCCGCTCACATGGAGCTGCAATCAATTTGGCCGATTACAAAAATGTGCAGGTCAAAAGGGAAGAAGGCAGGGTTGACCTTCTCATCAAAGATGAAGATTCCAAAAAGGCGATCATCATTGAAAACAAGATCAACAATGCCGGTGACACGCAAAGGCAACTTCCGCGTTACTTGGAATATGTGAGAGAGAACGGTTATACCTGTAATGCCATCATCTACTTGAGGTTAAATGGGCATGCCGGTCCCGATACGACAGACTGGACAGATGATGATCGCGAGCAGGTGAAGGCGATCCTGAAAGTTATCTGTGCCTATGACGAAACTAACAATGATTTACTCAACGGTTGGATTTTCAAGTGCGAGAAGGTGTCAACTAATCCCGATGCCCAACACATTCTTCGGCAATACGGTGCTTTGATCAAAAAACTCGGAGGAAATATTATGAATAAGCCAATTATGGAAAAGTTTTACAAGATTATAGTCGAAGGTGAGAACCTTAAAACCGCTCTGTCTTTGAAGGCGATGGTGGATGAACTTGTGTTATATCGGGTCGAAAGGATAATTGATAAATTCAAGAGTGATTTAGCCCCGTTTCATTCAATCGATAACTCTAAAGATGACGACGCATATTTCACCGGCCTCATTTGGAAGAATGCTCATCTTGGAGTCGATATTGCGGTTGAGCAGGAATCATATTCATTTCAGTTTTGGGACAGGAACGACCGTGAAGGAATGAAAGGTCAAGCTAAGGCAATGCTTCAAAAAATGGGCTGTCTCGATGAATATACTCCTAACAATGGTTCATTTAGTAAGAAATTTGCATTCCCATCACAGGAGGAGGATTTAATTAAGCACATAACGGCCTTCAAAAAGAAGCTCGATGGCGTTATGGCGACCCGAAGCAAAGATTAAGTGAATATCGCGTATGCGCTGGCCCTAGTTGAAGTCCACGCTTTAGCGTGTGTGGGTCGTGCTGGCCGGCTGAAGCCGGGACACCGAACGGCTTTCCTTACACGCTCCTGTCTCTTTGAACATGAAAATTCTGATTGCGAACTTGTCGAAGGCAGACAACAATCCGGCCACCATGAAACACCAAGTCACTCGACGTCAATTCCTGAAACTTACTTCGGTGGCCACGCTCGCCGCGCCAATCCTCGTTTCTTCAGCCGGGGCGGCCACCGGCCAACACGGCCCCAATGACCGCATCACGCTGGGCTTCATCGGCACGGGCAAGCAGGGCGGGGGCTTGCTGAACAATTTCCTGACCATGCCCCACAGCCAGGTGGTGGCCGTGTGCGACGTGGATACCACACGGCGTGCGCATTATCGGAAAGTCGTCGAGGAGTTTTACAGCATCAAGGGCAACGCCGAGTTCAAAGGTTGCACCGAATACGAGGATTTTCGCGACCTGATCGCGCGCCAGGACATCGATGCCGTGGTCATCGCCACGCCCGATCACTGGCATGCCTACATCGCGATTGCCGCCTGTAACGCCGGCAAGGACGTGTATTGCGAGAAGCCGATGATTCATTTGTATGCCGATGGGCCGGAGATGATCGAAACCGCTCGCGCGACGAACCGGATTCTCCAGATTGGAAGCCAGCGCGTGAGCTCGATCATTTATGCCAAGGCGAAGGAGTTGCTGGCCTCGGGTGCTATCGGTCAGCTCAACATGGTGACCGCGCATTGGGATCGCAATTCGTCGATGGGCGCGTGGAACTATACCGTTCCTCTCGATGCCTCTGCGGAAACCTGCGACTGGCCGAGGTTTCTGGGGACGGCGCCGAAGATTCCTTTCAACGCGGAGCACTTCTTCCAGTGGCGCAAGTGGAAAGCTTATGGCAGCGGCGTGGCGGGAGATTTGTTCGTGCACCTGTTCAGCGGAACTCACTTCATTACGGGGACCAATGGTCCCACGCGAGGCATGGCCACGGGAGGATTGCGCTTCTGGAAAGACGGACGCGACGCTCCCGACGTTATGCTTGGCCTGTTTGACTATCGCGAGGGGTTCAACCTTAGCTTGCGCGTGAACTTTGTGGATGGAGGCGAGGAGAGCGAAGCGTTGATCTTCACGGGCTCCGAGGGCACGATGGAGATTGATGGCAACACCATCAGCGTAAGCCGCACGCCATTGAAAAAAGAACCAGGCTACACGGTTAGTACGTTCACGCAAGCAATGCAAAAACGCGTTCTGGAAAGCTATCGCGAGAAGTATCCGGTCGCGCATCCATCGGGGGCACTGGCTGCTGGATATGAGAAATATGTAGCTCCCGACGGATACCGCGACAGCTATGACCACTTCAAGAATTTCTTTGCGGCCGTGCGCTCGCGGCAGCCGGTGGTGGAAGATGCGGTATTCGGCTTTCGCGCGGCCGGAGCGGCGCTGCTGAGCAACCTCAGCCTCGATCGCGGCGCGGTGGTGAAGTGGGATCCGGACGCCATGAAGCTGGGGTGAGAGAGC
>PLJQ01000167.1 GCA_003140275.1 Limisphaerales bacterium | reverse complement strand
CCTTTTGTTCAACAGCCTGTTAGTTTCACCCAAAGTCAACCGAGCCTCCATAATCCCTGAGGTTGTCGGTGTGACGACTGTTCAAGAACTACGCTTGCTCCGTCAGAAAGACAAAATCGCCATCTTTAGCTACGATATCCAGAAAAATTGGCCTAGCCTCAAAGAAGTTGAGAGCTTTCCTGAGTACCGGCAAATTTTTGGATTTCAAAACTGAGACGAAGTTCCGTAGCCATCTCCAAACTCGCCCGGCGTTTTCACACGGCTTCGCTCTGGTTGGTCGTGGCCGCGGTCGCGAGCCAGTAACCACCAGGCCGCGCCCCAAGTAAGCCCCGGAGCGACGTGCGCATCCAGGCCTCCAGCTCCAGCGCATCCGCGCACCGCCCAGGTCATGGCTCCCAGCACCACGAACAGCCGTGAGCAGCACAAAGTCGTACGCCAGTGCAAACCGAAAACCGAACTGCCACAATCAGTTAGTGGAAAATCGCCTAAACTAAACTCCCCCCATCGCGAAATTCATCACAGGAACGTATTTCAGGAAATGAAGCCCCTGTTGGCGAATTATTTCAGCATGGATTTCATCCGGGCATACAATCACCAATGGCATTTGCGACACACGGTGCCCGCCCACATATCCCGATTGATACAGGCGCACTTGGCGAAACAACTCAACTGAATAGCCTTTGCTTTGCGTTGTTTAATGTACTGCCCGTCACGGTTCGGCGAATAAAGACACGATTCCGCAACTCGCAAATGTTTTGAAAGGCGTGAAGCTGATCGCGCGCACGAGCATCAATTCGTGGGCAGATCAGGATCTTGTGGGCGCCGTGAAAGCCGCCGGGCGCAAAGAACCTCATCCTGTGCGTGCAGTGGACGGAAGGCCGCTACGGCCACTTTCCTATTCACCTCTTAATAACAGCTTCAACATGAGATTCGGCCTTTTCAGATGAAATTCCGATCTCGGCTGGATACGCGGGATGGTGCGAGTGAGCGGTAACGGCCTCCCAAAAGGTGCCCCAAAGGGTGAGTTTGCCCGAGTTCCGGCGGGGCAAGTTATCAATTGCTGGTTCACGCACGAAGAGAAAGACAACCATGACCACCAGGAGCGTGCCGAGCATACAGCGCAGCACCCATGGTGGAGACATGTAGTGGGTTAGAAAGCCCGCAAACAGGTGGCCCAGCGGCATCCCACCTTGTTGGGCCAGAAGCATAATCGAGAGCACACGACCGCGGTTCGCATCCGTGGCGAGGAGCTGATTGGCGGTGTTGCTTGGATTCAGGCTCAACAACCAGAAGGTGCCGCTGGCGACCAGGATAATGAGGCTTAGGGTTGGAGTCGTGGAGAGGCTGAAAAGCAACCCAATGACGGCAAACCCGCACATGGCCAGAGGGATGAGGTGGTGGCGAGGGTAGTAAGCGGGGATGCAGGAAAGCAGGAGTGCTCCCAGGATCGAACCCAGGCCGATTGCTGAAAGCATAAGGCCGAACATTGTCGGGCCGCCTTTCAGCACGCTCTGTGCGAACACGGGCAGCAGTCCTTGCAAAGGCGCGGCTAGGAACATGAAGAACATTCCCATGATTGTAAGGCGCCGGGTGCCGGGAGTGGTCCAAACGAATTTCAAGCCCTCGCGGATGTCATCGTAGATGGAGGCTGTCTTGGTGCGCGTTGGGGCGGGAGTGCCGGGAATGGCTACCAATAGAGCAATCAATAGCGGAAGGAATGTGCAGGCATTGAAGGTGAAGGCGCCGGCGACGCCGATGGTGCCGATGAGCGCCGCCGCCAGCATGGGGCCGCAGAGCCTGGCCATATTGAACTGGACCGAGTTGAGCGCGAGGGCACGATCCAGTTCGGCACGCGGAACAAGACTGGGTACGACCGAAAGGAAAACCGGACCGTTGAGAGCCCATATAATCCCCTCCAGAAAGGTAAAGACGATAACGACCCAGGGCGTTGCTCGCCCCATGAACGCCGCGACGGCGAGCCCCACTCCAAGTGCGCAAGCCAGCGACTGGAGGGTGATCAACCAAACCTTCCGGTTGACCCGGTCCGATATCACGCCGGCAAGCAATGCGAGCAGGAGCACCGGACAGAAGTCCGCAAATTGCAAAATTTCGACGAGCAGGCCCTGATGGGGATTGCCGACGGTCTGAGTCGTAACGGCCCAACTCTGGGCCGCGTTCTCCGTCCAGTTACCGGTGTTGGAGATGCAGGCGCCGAGCCAGAAGATCAGAAACGGTCGGTGTTGGAAAACCTGGAAGGGTTTCCCGATGGCCGAGCGAGACAAACCTTTGGGGTTGTCGAACATTAAGCACTCGTATCAGTTCAATCGTTCCGGGAAAAGTGATTTAGTCACTCGTCACTCACAGTGAATCACAATTCTCCTTTGGAAGCTTGGGCTATTCGCGCAGACCTACAAGAGCTACGGACTGGCGACGGTGCCTTTATGAAACCGCTTTCCGAACGTCCGCTTCTGCTGCTACTCGCGGCAGTTCAGTTCACGCACATCATGGATTTCATGATCCTGATGCCGCTCGGGCCACAACTGATGCGGGAGTTGCATATCGGGCCGGGCCATTTCAGCGCGCTCGTCGCGGCGTACACAATCAGTTCGGACGTCGTGGGTTTGCTGGCGGCGCCATTCATTGATCCCTTCGACAGGCGAAAGGTGCTGCTGCTGGCGCTGGAACGGTGGCGTGTGCGCATTTCCAAAAATGCCGCCACGTTGCTCGCCACGCGAGCGCTGAGCGGCGCGTTTGGGGGATTGCTTTCCTGCGCCTGCCGGCAGTTTGCAAACATTTGGAAAACAGCCGCGCGAAACGAGCGTTCGCAGAACTGTTGCGCGACACAAACGCCGGTCGCGCGCTGCTATTCATGGTGGCGATGGTGTTTGGCCATTTCGCGATCATCCCGCTGCTTTCGCCCCACCTGGTTTCCAACGTAGGGTTGCCGGAACGCGATCTGTTTTTCGTTTATTTCACCGGCGGCGTGCTGACCGTGTTCACGGCGACACTCATTGGCAAACTCGCGGATTGGCTGGGCCGGTTCCGCGTTTTCTCCGGCCTCGTTGCCGTGGCGTCCGTAGTGACACTGTTCATCCAGCATTCGGGCCGGCTGCCGGTTTGGGCGGTCTTGGTTTCGGGCGGCGCTTTTTTTGTGTTCGCCAGCGGACGGTTCGTTCCGGGACAGGCGATCATGACGCTGGCCGTGCCGGCGTCGCGCCGGGGAGCGTTCATGAGCTTGAGCGGCTGCGCGCGCGACCTCGCGATGGGGATTACCTCGGGCATCGGCGGTTGGATCGTGACCAAAGAACCCTCCGGGCAGTTGTCGAATTTCCATTGGCTCGGCTGGCTGGCCGTGGCGGCGGGTCTTGTCAGTATCTGGCTGGCGAGCCGGGTGCGCGTCAACGAATCCGAGGGACTGGCGTTTGGTTCGTCAAGTCAATTGACAGGCGCGAGCGTCTTGTCTCTCGACTCCCAACCTTCAATCGGAAAATAAACCAGGCAGAACCTGGGCATCAACAACACAGGAAAAACATTATGACAAAAGCAAAAGACCTCTCCAAAGAACCGCCTCGCAAGCGGGCAAAGGTCGGAGTGGTAGCGTGGATCGAGCGGGGATCTCCTGGGTTGATCAATCCAGAAAGAACCGTAGTCGGTGAGAGAGCTCGACGAAATTGATCGGCTTGTGAATTACTGACCGCTTGGACGCATAAGGGGAATTGGCGAAGCTGGGCGGCTGATTCAGACCCGTCATCAGTATGACAGGCAAATCGGTTCGAATGTCTCCAATTCTTTCACATAGGTCCGCTCCCTGCAGTACGGGCATCGTGTGATCGGTGATTACTGCGGCAAATTGTTGCGGCTCGGCTCGGACCGTTTCCAAGGCGTTGGGACTGTCAGCGCGCGTAATGACACGGTAACCCATCAATCGTAGGCGCTGCTGCATCATGTTGAGCAGCGGAATTTCATCATCGACCACGAGGATTTTCTCGCGCTTGCCGGCCAACTCGCGTTTCTCATCCACCTTGCACGGTTCGAGCGGACGTGGCGACTTGGGTAAATAGATGTGAAACGTCGTTCCCTCTCCTTCCCGACTCTCCACTATGATCCGCCCATCGCTGCGGGTGACAATCTTCTGCACCAGCGTCAAGCCGAGCCCCGTTCCGCGTCCGGCTTTGGTCGTGAAAAATGGGTCAAAGATTCTTTCCTGCACTTCCCGGTTCATTCCGTGGCCGGTATCGCTGACCCTCAAATGAACGTAAGGACCAGCCGGAAGCGCCAGGGCGGCCGCTTTTCCTTCAAATAATACAACCGTGTCCAACTGGTACTCTAACTTGCCGCCCCTCGGGCGCATGGCATGACCCGCATTTGTCCCAAGATTCATGATGACCTGATGCATCTCGGTCGCGTCTGCGAGCACCACGTCGTCCTCGGTACATTTGTCGATGACGATTTCGATGTAAGACGGCAGCGTTGCGTTTAACAGCTTCACCGTTTCCGTAATCATGTCGCCAAGTTTGATTGGCCTGCGCTCCGTGTCTGCTGGACGGCTGAACGCGAGAATTCGGCGGATATGCTTATCCACTTGATGCA
>PLJQ01000135.1:9579-9716 GCA_003140275.1 Limisphaerales bacterium | reverse complement strand
TCCATGAACGGATCACCGACCTGCACCGCGCCGCGTTGCTGCTCGGCGGACTCTTCGGTCAAATCCTGCGACGCGAATGCCGCGCCCGCCAGTCCGTCGCGCCCGGTCGCCGGACCGACGTAGAAAACCGGATTGCC
>PLJQ01000135.1:0-9542 GCA_003140275.1 Limisphaerales bacterium | reverse complement strand
AAATAAACCTCGCCCGCGATGGTCGGAATGCCGAAGCAATTCCCGTAATGCGCAATGCCGCTTACCACGCCGGCGAACAAGCGGCGATTGTTCAAAACCTCCGAAGGCACTTTTAATTTCGAAGTAGCAGGTGGGCGGGTGGGAGAGTGAGTAGGTGGGATGGGGGCAGGCGGAGTATCTTTCCCACTTTCACACTCTCCCACTTTCTCACCTGCAACTCCGTTCGCGGTGATGGGTCCGAAGCGCAGCGAGTTGATCGCACACACCGGCCTTGCGCCCATCGTGAAAATATCCCGCACGATGCCGCCCACGCCGGTGGCCGCGCCCTGAAACGGCTCGACCGCGCTCGGATGATTGTGTGACTCGATCTTGAACGCGATGGCCAGTCCGTCGCCGATGTCGATGATGCCCGCATTTTCCTCACCGGCGCAGACGAGTATCTTCGGCGACTTGGTCGGAAAGGTTTTGAGCAGCGGTCGGGTATTCTTGTAGCTGCAATGTTCGCTCCACATCACCGAGAAGATGCCCAACTCGGTATAGCTTGGCTCACGTTCGAGGATCTCTTTGACGTGAGTGTATTCGTCCGGCGTGAGATTGTGCTTCGCGACGAGTTCGGGTGTGATGGCTGGTTCGGTCATTTCAAAACTTAAGTTCAAATTTGCCTCTTCCAAAGTTTTCCAGCAGGTGTCTTGGAAAATCGTTCATAAACCTCTCGAATTGGAAAAACTGTCACTGCATCGATTCTCGTCCACCTTTTACAATCGCAGAATAATAACAGATGACTGCCTCGACCACTTTGATACTTCTTTAGTTTTTCCAATTTTTCCATGGATGCCTCCAAAGAATAATGCGTTACCTGCGCCATAATTCGCTTGCCGTCTGAAGCAATGGCTAAAATATCTAAATCTTTCATTGTCCGACCAACATCGCGCAACAAACAAACCAGCTTTGGTAAAATATCTCTTTTGATTTTGCCGAGTCTTAAAAACTCTGCACACATAACCTCTTGGTCATTGGCTCCAAGCCTGTCAAATGTGACTTTGTGCTTTTGTTTGGAGACGATTGACTCAACCAAATCGCCGACGCTCGGCCATCGCATGATTGTTCCTTGCCTAGGTTGCGCTGATTGCAATGCAGCGAAGTCATGCGGCGAAACCAGACGCGTCTTGTGGAGGCGAATAGTTTTTAAGATAGTAATTCCATTGTGTCCTTTTGGCCGGTTCTCTGGTCTCAAGTTTCCGACAAACGATTGAACTTTAGATTTTGCCGGAACGAATCCCATCAACCATTTGTCTTGCTCGACGTAATGCGCGCAAACATATCCGCCTTCACAAGCTAATCGTTGCAGAGCGGAAACTGCTCGCTTGGCTCCGCCCTCGTAATCTTCTGGATTTTTGCTTCTGCTGTCGGAGTGTTGATTGCCAGATTTATCCCGAGGAAAGTGAATGAAGACGCGGCGTTCTTTCCACATTTGCTTTCGCGTTTTGTCATCAACTGAAACTGACCATGTATGTCTAATGAAATACGTTTCCATATTTTACGCCGCCTTTGTTGCCAGTTTATTTTGCAGCGCGGCGAAGATGCTCTCAAAAATCCATTGGCTGTTGTCGCTGCCAAGGAGCGGTTCGCAGGCGCTTTCGGGATGCGGTATGAGCGGCACTACGTTGCGGCCTTCGTTGCAGATGCCGGCGATGTGAGACAAACCCTCCAAGTTTTTGATAATCACTTGTTTTTCTGCTGGCTTGGGCATTTTCAAAAGTCAGATTCCGGTTAGTTTTGCGCCCCATCTATCGCGCACGGCACAAAACTACCAATGGCGTCGTTCTAGGCGAGTTGTTTTTGTTCCGAACAGGGGCGTCGCGTGGCCGGGAAACAAATAAGGCGGTCGTTTTGCACGACCGCCCTTGTGCGGCAAACTTGTTTGTTGCGGTGCGGAGCTTAGAGGCTCCAACCTTTGCGGAACTCCCGGCGAACGAATTGCGCCGCCGCCTTGGTATTCCTGGCCTTCATGTTAGGGCCGTCCCACTCAAGCTTCTGGCCGGCGCGCAAAGCGACGCAGCCGAGCAGAATGATTTCGGTGAGATAAGCCGCGATGTCAAAGTTCGAGTACGGTGTCGAACCGCCTTTGCAGCCTGCAATCCATTCGAGGTGGTGGCGCTTATCCGTGTCCGGGCTGAGCGTGTTGCGAGGGATGGTCTGCGGCACGTTCGCGATGGCTTCGTGCTTCGATCCGGAGATGTATTCCTTCTCCCCATTGAGCTTGATGAAAAACTGAGAGCCGTAGTCGTCGGGTGAAAAGAGTTTCCCTTTGTCGCCAACGAGCAGGCAGCCGCTGCCTGGAACTTTGCCCAACATTTCTTCCACGTCCTTGGTTAAATCCCCCTCCGGCTTCGCGCCGCCATCATACCACCGGAAGGTGAGAGCTGGCATGCCTTCACGTGCCGGGAACTCAAATCGGATCTTGGAACTCTTGGGATAAGTTTCCTTGTTCATGCCCGATGATTCTGCTTCGACCTCGGTGGGATATCCCAGCTTCAGGGCGCGGAACGGCATGTTGGCGGTGTGGCAGGCCATGTCGCCCAGTGCACCGGTGCCAAAGTCCTGCCAGCCGCGCCAGGCAAACGGGTGATAAACTTTTTCCTTGAAGGGCCGCATTGGAGCCGGGCCAATCCACAGGTCCCAATCCACGTGCGCCGGCACTGGATCCGAACCCTCCGGCCGGTCAATGCCTTGCGGCCAGATCGGACGATTCGACCAGACATGTACCTGTCGCACCGGCCCGATGGCGCCCGCCTGAATAACTTCGACGGCACGGCGAAGACCGCTCTCCGAGCTGCCCTGATTTCCCATCTGGGTGACCACTTTGTATTTTTTAGCCGTATCACGCATTATCCGCGCTTCATAAACGGAAAGGACCAGCGGCTTTTGACAATACACATGCTTGCGGAGTTTCATGGCCATGATGGCGGCGCACGCGTGGTGGTTGTCCGGGGTGCTCACGGTGACGGCATCAAAATCTTTTAATTCATGCAGCATCTTCCGATAGTCTTGGAAGACCTTGGCGTCCGGATATTTTTGGTGACGATTCTCAAGAGTGTTTTTATCAATGTCGCACAGCGCCACAATGTGTTCTCCGGAGCAGTGATCGGTGTCACTGGACCCTTTGCCGCCTGCGCCAATTATGGCAATGTTCAGTTTGCTGTTTAGATTCTGCCCTCGCAGCAGATAGGGACCGCTAAGGGCCGCTGCTCCAACGGCGAAGGAGGAGTATTTGATGAAGGTACGACGACTTTGTTGAGACGTGATGACTTGCTTATTCATGCGTTTGGAATAACCCGTCCTGCGGCGCAACTCAAGCCCTTTTTAACCACCTCCATTTCGATCAAATAAACCCCGCCGGTTCAGCGTCAGATGCATTCGAACCCGGGGCGGGCCTGAGTCGCAGATGTCCAATCGAATCGCTTGCCCTCGGCGTTGGGATTTGGTAACTAGACTGGTCTAATTTGCATTACAATTACGAAACATGAATAAAAACTTCTTTCGATTGCGGTCGATCTTCGCACTCAGCGCCGCGCTGACCCTGCAAATTATTGTCCGCGACACAGCCAGTTTCGCCGCGGACGCTTCCGGCGATTTGGCGCCGCTCCCTCTGGAATTGCCTCCGGCAGGTTACCTGGGCACTCCAAAGAACATGCCGCCCGACACCACCGCCGAGAAACCGACCGGCAAACCGCGCCCTCCGTTCCTGGCGCCAAAGGGCGTCAAGAATGTCGCCTTGGGAAAACCCGTGACCAGCAGCGACCCCAGTCCGATCACCGGCGAGTTGAAACAGATCACCGACGGCAAGAAAGACGCGTTCGACGAGAACGTGGTCTTGCTGCGCAAACGTACACAATGGGTGCAAATCGATTTGCAAGAGCAGTATGCCATTCACGCCATCCTGATCTGGCACGAGCACAAGATGCCGGTTGTTTATCGCGATGTGATTGTGAAGGTTTCGGATGATCCCGAATTCAAAACCGGCGTCCAAACCGTTTTCAATAACGATCAGGACAACAGTTCCGAACAGGGCGTGGGCACGGATCGTGAATACTTTGAAGGCTACGAAGGCAAATTGATCGACGCGAAGGGAGTCAAGGCCCGCTACGTCCGATGTTTCACCAAGGGCAGCACCGACAACGCCCTCAACGCTTACACCGAGATCGAAGTTTACGCCCTGCCCGCGAAATGAACCGGTGGTTTGCACCGGGATTGTTTCTGCTCATCTGCCTCGCGCTGGCGTTTCGAGTGCCTCAGTTGGACCGCCGCCCCATGCACAACGACGAGGGCCTCAATGCAATGAAGTTCCGGTCGCTATGGGTCACCAACGATTACAAGTACGATTCCTTCGAATTCCACGGGCCAACGCTTCCTTATGCAACGCTTCCGGCTGCATGGTTTTCGCCGACGCGTGAATTCAACCGGCTCACCGAATCAACGTTCCGCGTTGTGACCGTGGCCTTCGGCGTGGGGTTGATATTGCTTCTGCTGCTCTTCGCCAACGGTCTGGGAAAGCCGGAAATTCTTTGCGCGGCGGCGTTCATCGCCATTTCGCCGGCGATGGTTTTCTACAGCCGGTATTATATTCATGAGATGCTGCTGATTTTCTTCACGGCGCTGACGATGGGCGCCGGTTGGCGTTATGTTCAAAGCAAATCCGTTGGTTGGGCATTGTTAACCGGTGCCGGGTTCGCGTTGATGTTTGCAACCAAAGAAACGTTCGTTTTGGCGGCGGGATGTCTGGCGCTGGCCGCAGTTTGCACTTTGACGTGGGGCCGCTGGATTGAGGGTCAACGGTTGAACATCAAATCGCATCTCAACTTCAAGCACCTCACCGCTGCGATCACAGTTGCCTTGCTGGTCTGGTTGACTTTGTTCACTTCCCTTTTTACGAACGTAAGCGGTCCAATGGATTCACTGAAGACATTTTTGCCCTGGCTAGATCGCGCGGGCGGGGATTCGCCGCACATTTACCCGTGGGATTTCTATTTGCGCCGCCTGATATACTTCCATTATCCGAACGGTCCGATTTGGACTGAAGCATTGATCGTGGCGCTGGCGGCGATTGGATTCATTTGCGCGCTCACGCGGCGGTGGCTCGGCGAAACTAATGTGACACTGGTTCGCGTTCTCGCTTTTTATACCGCCGGGCTGACGCTGATTTACACCCTGATTTCCTACAAGACGCCGTGGTGCCTGCTGAACTTTTTTCACGGTATGATTTTGCTGGCCGGCGTCGGCACAGTGGCGTTGCTGAGAATGTGCCGGCTGCGATGGTTGAAATGTACGATGGCCGTCGCGCTTGTTGCGGCGGCGGCGCAACTTGGCTGGCAAGCATGGCGTGCAAGTTTCCCTGAGTGCGCCAGTCAGTATAACCCCTACGTTTATGCCCAGACCTCACCGAACGCCTTGGAACTGGTGAACAAAATTGAAGCCCTCGCGCGCGCGTCGCCTCAAGGCCACGATACTGTCATCAAAGTTACTGCGTCACCAGAGAGCTACGGGCCGTTGCCCTGGTATTTGCGCCGGTTCAACCATGTCGGTTGGTGGCACGAGATTCCCAAAGACCCTTTCGCGCCGATCATGCTCGTGGCATCCGAATACCAGGCGAAGTTCGATGAGCGGCCGGACAAAACACACTTGATGGCCGGTTACTTTCAATTGCGACCGCACGTTTTCTTCGAGTTGTATGTCGAGATAAACCTGTGGCGGGCTTACGTGAAAACTTTGCCACCGGAGAACGACTGAGGATTCGTCTGGCCACGCGCGGTTGCCAGCGATGCATCGGAACACCGCCATCGCGGGATCAACAAGCCTTGCCTCAATGCAATAATGGATATAATGAATTGGAAGGCTTTGAAAGACATTCGGCGTCATGAAAACTTTATTGCGCATTCTTAACCTCGAAGACAACGCGGATGACATCCGATTGAACAACGCTGCGCTCTCGGCGCGTTGGCCACACTGCGAATTCATCTGCGTGGACAACCGCGAAGGGTTCGTCGCTGCGCTCGAACAAGGGGGGCTCGACCTTATTCTCTCGGATTATTCGATACCCGGTTTCGATGGCTGTCAGGCCTTGGAACTGGCCCGCAAAAGACGCCCGGAGGTTCCTTTCCTGTTCCTTTCCGGTACCATCGGCGAGGAGGCGGCAGTGGAGGCACTCAAAAACGGCGCCACCGATTACGTGCTCAAGCACCGGCCCGTCCGCCTAATCCCCGCCATCGAACGCGCGCTACGCGAAGTCGAAGAACGTGGCGAACGTGAGCGGGCTGAGGAATCCATGCGCCAATCGGAACACAAATACCGCAAGCTGTTCGAGAGCCTCGGTGATGCCGCGTTTCTGGCGGACGAGCAAAACGAAAAAATAATTGATACCAATCGCCGCGCCGAAGAGTTGCTGGGTTGCACCCGGGCGGAAATCCTGGGCCACAAACAATCCGAATTTCTGGCGCTGGACAAGGGCCGCCCGCGTGCCGGTGCGTCCGAGGCGGATGCGCAAGCCACAAACACCTCCGAATGCGAAATGATCCGCACCAACGGTGACACTGTCACAGTGGAAGTGCGCGCGACGCGGCTGACGCTTTATGGCCACGCGCTGGTTCTCCGCGTCTGCCACAAACCCACCGAGCGAACTTAAGCACGATCACGCTCCCCAACCGAAAGCAGTTTACGCGGCCTTCGCTACCTGTTTGCTTTGCAACCTGTGAATCATGCTCTCGAAAATCAATCGGCCATCGACGCTGCCAAGTAAAGATTCACAGGCGCGTTCGGGGTGAGGCATGAGGCCGGCGACGTTGCGGCGTTCGTTGCAAACACCAGCAATGTTCCCGAGCGACCCGTTCGGGTTCGATGCCTCGGTCACTTCGCCTTGCGCGTTGCAGTATTGCCAGAGGATTTGGTTGTTCGCTCTGAGTTTGCTCAACGTTTCTTCGTCGGCAAAGTAGCAACCTTCGCCATGCGCAATCGGAATTCTCAAAGGTTTGTCCGTCGGAATTTGACCGGTGAACGGCGAATCGGTCGTGAGTGTTTTCAGAAAAACGTGTTCGCAATGGAATTGCAGGTCGCGATTCCGAATCAGCGCGCCCGGAAGCAAACCGGCTTCGGTCAGCACTTGAAAGCCGTTGCAAATTCCAAGCACGAGTCCACCGTTCTCGGCGAATTGTTTCACCGCCTGCATCACAGGACTGAACCGCGCAATGGCGCCGCAGCGCAGGTAATCGCCGTAGCTGAAACCGCCCGGCACAATCACGGCATCGGCGTCGCCAAGCGAGGTTTCCTTGTGCCAGACGAGGCGGGCGGAGTGGCCAAGCAGGCGCGCGGCGTGAACGGCGTCCTGGTCGCAGTTGGACGCCGGGAATTGCAATACCGAGAAATTCATTTTGCTTGGGTCGTTTCGAAGCGAGCGTGGCGGAATGGGAGAAAAGGAGAAAGGGGGAAAGGGAGATGGTGAGGAGTGCCCCTTTTCTCCCTTTGACCCCTTCCTCTTCGCGGCTTTGCCAACAAGATGCTCATTCAATCTCGATCCTGTAATCCTCAATCACGGGGTTGCTGAGAAATTTGTGGCACGCTTCGTCCAGTTGTTTTCGAGCCGTTTCCTTATCGGCGCCGTTGAGTTCGATCTCGAGATACTTGCCGACATGCACTGCGTTGATGCCGGTGTAGCCCATGTGCTCAAGGGCGCTCCGGACGGTTTTTCCCTGCGGATCGACCACGGCCTTTTTGGGTGTGATTATAATCTTTGCTTTCATGAGCGAGCGGGATCACCCGCCTGTTGTTCCACGATGTTGCGGGAGCGGGCGAGAAGAGGCCAGAATTTTTTGCGGCGCTTTGGCGAAGCCCTTTTGGCTTTCGGCCTCAATTTTTCCAGCATCGCCAGCAAACCGTTGATTCTTTCGCCGTTACAAGCTTCAATTAAACGATGCTCGCCAAACGAGTCATCCCGTGCCTCGATGTGCATGACGGCAAAGTCACGCGCGGCGTCCAATTTGGCAAAGCCGAGGCGGGCGAACTACGCAATGTCGGCGATCCCGTCGAACTGGCGTTGCGCTACAACGAACAGGGCGCAGATGAAATGGTGTTCTTTGACATCACCGCCACCTCGCAGCAGCGGGGCACGATGATCGAAGTCATCGAGCGCGCCGCGGATCAATGTTTCATGCCGTTGACGGTTGGCGGCGGCATCCAGTCCGTGAACGACATGTACACCATGTTGCGCGCGGGCGCAGACAAGATCAGCATCAACTCCAGCGCGCTCGCCCATCCCGAACTTATCCGGCAGGGCGCGGAAAAATTTGGCAGCCAGTGCATCGTCGTCTCCATTGACGCCAGACGCGTCGCGTCGGATCAATGGGAAGTTTTCTCGCACGGCGGCCGCAAATCCACCGGTCTCGATGCCGTGGAATGGGCCAGGCGCGCCGTGTCGCTCGGCGCAGGCGAAATCGTTTTGAACTCGATTGACGCCGACGGCACGAAAGCCGGCTTCGATCTCGTCATCACGCGCCGCATTAGCGAATCCGTGGGCGTGCCGGTGGTGGCGAGCGGCGGTGCAGGCAAACTCGAACATCTGGCCGAGGTGCTTCTCGAAGGCCGGGCCGACGCGGTTTTAGCTGCGAGCATTTTCCACTTCGGCGAATATACCGTCGGCGAAGTGAAGCAGTTTTTGGCGAAGCAGAACATTCCGGTGCGGCTCTGAAAATTTGGAGGCCAAAAAAATCAAGTCAGCACTGGCGGACGTGATGGCGGAGCAAGACCCGACGCTCAAGAACGAGCGCTGTACATTGCGCTTTGGGCGGAACGCGGTGTCGAACTTGTCGTGGTTGGCGGGCTCGGCTATTGAGATTCTCAAGGAGGGCGCGTATGCCTCCGGCGACCTCGATATGTGCCACGCTACGGCGGCGACATTGCCAATAGCTCAAAGGAAAGTAATCATGGGCTTGCTCGACGCGAAAGGCGGCCCGCGCAACTGGCAAGTCGCCGGAATGTATCTGGATTTGCTTGGGCCGGCCGAAAGTTTTGCCCGCCCGCCGTATCGCCGCGTCGAAGCGCCCTACGGCAGCATTCTGTTGATGAAGCCGGATGATTATACCGGAGAATGGATAGTTGAATGGCCTAATGGGCTATTGATGCGTTGAAAGCATGGCTGGACGGCCAGTGCGAGCCGGATAAAACGTGCAACCGCCGACGTGAAAAGGCGGAAAAGTCTCAAGTCTCTGGCTGGAAAATCCTCCTCCTTACGCCGTCCAGTTTGCCAGCGTGGCGCAAGGGACGAAAAATCGAATTGCGGCTCAACGGCGAATAATTTTTGAAACAGCAGTTCAAGGACAACGCGGTTTGCCGTTCACCCCAACTGAAAAACTTTGACGCGAGAATCAAAGGGTGACGGCGGACGGTTCTCCTTCTCCTGGGGGGAGAAGCCCGGGATGAGGGCGGTCGTCAATCACTCTCCTGGTACAAGAGCGAAGAGCAAGCCACGACTAAACTTTGGCCAGTTCCAACTGGCC
>PLJQ01000224.1 GCA_003140275.1 Limisphaerales bacterium | reverse complement strand
GAGCGCGTCGCCGCCGACGCGGCCGAGCCGCTGCGCTGGGACACCGCGTTCCTTCAGCAACCCCATCACTCCGTCTGCGCTTGTCGGCACGGTAGAGATGACAACGCGCGACTGCGATTCGTTGAAAAGGATTTGGTCGAGCCGCAACCCGCCGGCCCCGCTTAAGTCGATCTCCGCACCGAGCAGCCCGGCGGGATGGAAGCACGCCTCGGCCAGCGCGACCGCGAGGCCGCCCTCGCTGCAATCGTGNNGCTTTTCGGCCGTGGATGACTTTGAGGAAATGAGTCCCGCCCATTTCGTCGCCGAAATCGCCTAACAAGATCACCACGTCGCCCGCCGCCTTAAAAAACTGGGTCGTGATCCATTCCTCGCGCTCGATCAGGCCGACCATCGCCACCGTCGGGGTCGGATCGACGACTCCGGCCGGACTCTCATTATAGAGCGAAACGTTCCCGCCGATCACAGGCGTCGCGAAGGCGCGGCAGGCCTCGGCCAGGCCTTCGACCGCTTCGCGTAGCTGCCAGAAATTTTCGGGTGTGTACGGGTTGCCGAAGTTCAGATTATCCGTCACCGCCAGCGGGACCGCGCCCGAGCAGGTGAGGTTGCGCGCCGCTTCCGCGACTGCGATTCGGCCGCCTTCGCGCGGATCAAGCCGGCAGTAGAGCGAATTACAATCCGTCGTCGCGGCGAGAAATTTATTCGCCGCCCGCAAATGAAAAACCGCCGCGTCCGATCCCGGCCTAACGACCGTGCCGGTGCGGACCATGTGGTCATACTGGCGGTAAACCCAGTTCTTGGAAGCGATCGACGGATCGCGCAGCAGACGGCGAAGAGATTCAACCACGGATTTCGCGGATGACGCGGATATTTCTCTGAGCAGATCCTCATCCGTGTAATCCGTGGTTGGCTTCCTTGCTTCGCGCGAATAAAGCGGCGCTTCATCCGCCAGCGGTTTGGCCGGGATCTCGGCGGCAATCGAGCCGTTGTTCAGCACGCGCATCATGCCATCATCAGTCACCCGGCCGATCTCGGCGCAGGGCACGTCCCATTTATCGAAAATCCGCCTAACGACATCTTCCTTCCCACGGTGGGCGATGATCAGCATCCGCTCCTGCGATTCGCTCAGGAGCGTTTCGTACGGGGTCATGCCGGTCTCCCGCTTCGGCACTTTCGCGAGGTCGATCTCCACCCCCGTGCCGCCGCGGCTCGCGGTCTCGCANNGTCAGCCCGGCCGCGCCCATATCCTGGATGCCGGCCACGGCATCGGTCGCGAGCAATTCGAGGCACGCTTCGAGTAGCAGCTTCTCTTTGAATGGATCGCCCACCTGCACGGCGGGACGGTCTTCGCGCGATTCCTCGGTTAGTTCCCGCGAGGCAAACGCCGCGCCGGCCAGACCGTCACGACCGGTGGCCGGCCCAACATAAAAAACCGGATTGCCGATGCCCTTGGCCGCGCCGCGGGCGATTTGTTCATGGCGCAGCACGCCGAGGCAGAAGGCGTTCACGAGCGGATTGCCTTCGTAGGATTTGTCGAAATAAACCTCGCCCGCGATGGTGGGGATGCCGAAGCAATTGCCGTAATGCGCGATGCCGCCGACGACGCCCGCAAACAACCGCTTGTTTGTAGCGAGAGTTTTCTCGGCGTCCGCAGCCGCCCCCTCACCCGGCCTTCGGCCACCCTCTCCCGATCCGATGGGGCGAGGGACGGGGTGAGGGATGCTTTGCCGTGCGAAGAGGAGTTGGTTTATCGCGCGCTCGTGCTTGGCTTGCGCGATTATCTGCACAAATGCGGTTTCAAGTCGTCGGTTATTGGTTTGAGCGGCGGAATTGATTCCGCGCTTGTCGCTTGCCTCGCCGTCGCCGCGCTGGGCAAGAAGAACGTTCACGGCATCTCGCTGCCGTCGCAGTATTCGTCGCAAGGCAGCCTCGACGACGCGGCAATTCTCGCATGCAATCTCGGCATCCAGTACGAAGTCGTTCCTATCCAGCCGGTGTTCGAGGCGTGCAAACAGCAATTGAAGCCGGTTTTTGCCGGGCGTCCCGAGGATGTGGCGGAGGAAAATTTACAGGCGCGCATCCGCGGCACGCTGCTGATGGCACTCTCGAACAAATTCGGCTCGCTGCTGCTGACCACTGGCAACAAGAGCGAACTCGCCGTCGGCTATTGCACGCTTTACGGCGACATGAACGGCGGCCTCGCCGTCATCAGCGATGTGCCGAAGATGATGGTCTATCGCCTTTCGAAATGGATCAACCGCGAGAAGGAAATCATCCCGACCACTTCCATTACCAAAGCGCCATCCGCCGAGCTGCGCCCCAACCAGACCGACCAGGATTCGCTGCCGCCTTATGACGTGCTCGATGCGATTCTCGAAGCCTATGTCGTCCACGCAAGGTCGCTGCGCGATATCATCGCCGCTGGATTCGATGAGGCCACAGTAAAGCGCGTGGTGCGCCTGATTGACTTGAGCGAATACAAACGCCGCCAAGCCGCACCCGGCTTGAAGGTGACGACAAAAGCCTTCGGTGTTGGTCGTCGTGTGCCCGTCGCACAAAAATATCGCGAATGATTTTGACATGATCCCCCGAGCCAAATCCGAAGCCCTGTTCGCCGAAGCGTTGAAATACATTCCCGGCGGTGTGAATTCGCCTGTGCGCGCCTTCCGCGCCGTGGGCGGCACACCGTTTTTCGTCAACAAGGCGAGCGGTTGCCGCGTGTGGGACCTGGACGGCAACGAATATATTGATTACGTCGGCACTTGGGGGCCGGCGATTCTCGGCCACGCGTATCCGAAAATCGTTTCTGCCGTCAAAGCCGCCGCCGATCACGGCACGAGTTTCGGTATTCCAAATCCGTTCGAAGTGATGATGGCGAAACTGATTTCTTCCGCCGTGCCGAGCGTGCAAAAGGTGCGGATGTGCAACTCCGGAACGGAAGCCTGCATGTCAGCCATTCGACTGGCGCGCGGTTTCACGAAACGTGACAAGATCATCAAGTTTGACGGGTGCTATCACGGCCATGCTGATTCGCTCTTGGTGAAAGCCGGTTCCGGTGCATTGACGTTCGGCCAGCCCGACAGCGCCGGGGTGCCAGCGGCGTTCACGCAACACACGATAGTTTTGCCTTTCAATGACGAAGAAGCGGTGAAGGCAGCGTTTACCGAGAACAAGAATCAAGTCGCCGGAATCATTCTCGAACCGGTGCCGGGCAACGCAGGATTGTATTTGCCGAAACCGGGATACCTGGAATTCTTGCGCAAGATCACAAAGGCCGATGGCGCGTTACTGATTTTTGACGAAGTGATGACCGGCTTCCGACTCGCATTTGGCGGCGCGCAGGAACGATTTGGCATCACGCCCGACTTGAGTTGCTTTGGCAAAATCATCGGCGGCGGTTTGCCGGTCGGCGCGTTTGGCGGACGCGCGGAAATCATGGACTGCCTTGCGCCGCTCGGCCCGGTCTATCAAGCCGGCACGTTGAGCGGCAATCCGCTGGCAATGGCGGCGGGCATTGCGGCGCTGGAGGAACTTGGGGGAAATCCGAAATCGCAAAATGCCTACCCCCGCCTCGATCAACTCGGCGCGCAACTCGAAACCGGCATGAAGGACGCGGCGAAATCCGCCGGGGTGCCCGTCACGTTCAACCGCTGTGGCTCGATGTTCTGTGGCTACTTCACCAGCGAACCGGTGCATAACGTTTCCGACGCGATGAAAAGCGACCGCGAGCGTTTCAAGAAATTCTTCCATGGAATGCTGGACGTGGGCATCTATTTCGCCCCATCGCAATTCGAAGCCGGCTTCCTCTCCACGGCGCACAGCGAAGCGGACATCGAGAGGACCGTTGGCGCTGCGGCGACGGTGATGAAAGCACTGTGATTGGCGACTTTACGTTAAGATTTCTTCAGCGGCGGTGCTGGTACTGGTGTATTGAATGCAGGAAGGCGTGGCCATTATTAATTGATCCGTCGAACGCCACCAAGCAGCAGTGCCCCAGGTTTTTTGCACGGGCATTGATGATTTCGCGCGAGCCGCACCCAATCGCCGGTACGATACCGGATGATAGGACGGTCAATACGTCCCAGCGTCGTCAATACCAGTTCGCCCGCCTCACCATCTGTGAGCGGTTGGCCAGTATCGGGCTGAATCGTTTCGGCGATGAATTCGGTTTCGAGCAGGTGCAGAGCGCCCGTATGCGCGAGGCACTCACTCGCAACCGAACCGGCTTCGGTGAGGCCGTAACGATCAAAACACTTCGCCCCCCAAAGCTCCTCACTTTCCTCCCGGAGAGCCGACGCGCGCGGGTTCGTCTGGCCGGGAGCGATGATTTTTTTTACGCCGAGGGTTTTCAACTTAAGGCCGGTCCTCCCGGCGGTCTCAGCGAGCAAGAGAATTGTCTCCGTCCTTGCAATCAGCACGTCGGGGTTGAATTGGCGAAGCAGTTGCAATTGCTCCTCGTCACTGGCGTCCCCCGCTGGAATACAAAAACAGCCGAGACGGCAGGCGCTTTCGAACAGGATCCACGGGCCGGACGAAGCGCCCAGTGCCATCGCAAAAAAAATGCGCTGGCCCGGCTCGGTGCCGGAAATGAGGTGGAGCGCCTGACTGCAATGCATGACCCAATGCCAGCTCAAGGCCGTGTCCGCCCAATAAACCGGCGCGTGCGTCGTGCCGGAAGAGCGATGGATGCGCTTATAAGCGCCGAGGGGATGCGTGAGGTTGCTGCCCAGTGGTGGTGCGGAGGCTTGATCGGCCACCAACTCGTCGCGCGTGGTAAACGGAAACGCCGCCAGTTCGTCGAGTGAAGCGAGCCGCCGCAAAGTCGCGCCGGCTTGTTCCCATTTGCGAGTGTAGAATGGATTGTGTTCCCAGACCTCTCCCAACAGACGATTCAATTTATCGAGCTGGAGTTGATCGAGGTCCGACGTTTGCATCTCATGTGTAGCGGACGCCCTCGTGCCAGGGCAGATAAAAGTCCGGCAGCAACCAGTCCACTTGCAACAGTCCTTCGCGCGTCAGCCGGATAGTGTCGCCTTCAATCTCCAACAAACATTTTTTGAGGAGCGCTTCGAACTGCGGTCCGAAGCGATCGACAAGGTCAACGCCGAATTTGTCGCGGAAATAGGTGGCGTCCAACTGGCCGGTTTTCAAATGGAGAATCACTTCCCGGCGCAATTTTTCTTCGGGCTTCAACCGCAGGGCGCGGCGCAGCGGCAGTTTGCCCTTTTGGAGCAACTCCGTGTAGCGCTCGAAGGTATCGACGTTTTGATAATGAACTCCATGCAGGTGGCCGAACGCAGTCTCGCCCAGCGCCAGCAGATCCGCGCCGTGCCAGAAATGCTCGACGGTGTAAACAAAGCGCCAACGCTTGGGATTGCGAATCGCCATGTAACCGCTGCCGATGACATAACCCGCTTCCTCGCACATCCGGAAGGCTTCCCGCACCATCGTGCGTTTGGCCGGCCAGGAAGGCAGCGGCACTTCCCGTCCAGCCTTCAGCGAAGTGTAGAGACTGGAGTTGTAGGTCAGCTCCAACTGATAAAGGGTCACGCAATCCGGCATCAGTTCCAACACCTGATCCATCGTGCGGCGCCAGGTCGCTTCCGTTTCGCCGGCCATTCCGGCCAGCAAATCAACGTTGATTTCATCAAAGCCCGCTTCGCGCGCCTGCTGGAAAGCGCGCACGCAGTCCTCGACGCGGTTATCGCGACCGCTGCGACGCAATATTTCGTCGTTGAGCGTTTGAAAGCCGATGCTCAACCGGGTGACACCGAGATCTTTTAGCGCTTGAAGCTTTTCCGGCGTCACGGTACCCGGCTCGCATTCGAAGGTGCATTCTTCAACACCGTCCCAACTGCTCCGTTCCTGCAAGCCGCCGAGCAGCCGGCGAATCTGTTCGATTGACGGATAGGAAGGCGAGCCACCGCCGAAATAGACCGAACTGAAGGCGCGGTTTTGGAACGCCGGATAGTTTTGATAAAGGGAAAATTCCTTGAGCACGGAATCAATGTAGAGATTCACATCCTCCGGACTGCGCCGGGGATAGACACGGAAATAACAATAATGGCAGCGTTGCCGGCAAAAAGGAACATGGACGTAGAGACCGATCGGTCCCGGCCTGGCGTTCTTGGAAAGCACATGAAGCAGTTTTGGAATTTCCTCCGGTTGCCAGCAGGAGAAGGGCGGGTAATTGGAAATGAAGTAATTACCGACCTCGGTCTTGACGGGCGGTGATTCCACAGTCGTTTTCATAATGGCAGCCTTTCGTTTGTTGATCAGGTGTAGCGCACCTCCTGATATTGCGCATTGTAAAAAAGGGGTAGCAACCGATCCACTTGCAACAGCCCTTCGTTGGTCAGGAGCACGGAGGAAGCGGAATACGTGAGCAACCGGGCCGCCGCCAGCGTTTTGAGTTGCGTTCCGAAAACTTCGAGGATGTCCACGCCAAATTTGTTGCGGAAATCGGTGGGATTGAGGCCGCCAAGTTTAAGTTGCAGGATGAATTCGCGCACGAGCTGGTCGTAATCGCTCAGTCGATAGGCTCGTTTGACGGGCAGAAATCCTTCTGCTACCGCGGACTCGTAACTTTCGAGCGTGGCTGCATTCTGGTAATGCACTCCACCCAGGTAGCCGAAGGAGGCCACTCCCAACCCCAGCATGTCGTGCCCGTGCCAGAGATAATCCTGATACCGGAAGCGATGGCGCGCGGGGTCTTTGACGGCGGCGTAGGCGTTGACCACCGTATAGCCGGCACCGTTCAACTTACCGAAGGCGTAGCTGAGTCGTTCCCGTTTTTCCGCCCACGAAGCCACCGCGCCCGGCAACCGGTTCGTTTTCAGATCGGAGTAAAGCTGCGTGTTGTAAGGGATCTCGGTCTGATAAATCGTCACGCTGTCCGGGGACAATTCGATCATCTGCCGGACTGAATCCCGCCATTGCGCCCGCGTCTCACCGATAAGGCCGACCATTAAATCCAGATTCACCCAATCAAAGCCGGTTTGTTGAATCTCTCTGTAGGCGCGCCGTACATCTTCGGCCAGATGAATGCGACCATTCAGTTTCAACAAGATGTTGTCGAAACTTTGCACCCCCATGCTCAAACGTGTGACGCCAATTTCGAACAGCGTTTCCAGAAAGTCGCGGCGTACCGATCGAGGAGCGCACTCGAATGTGACTTCTTCGACGGCGTCCCAGGCGAGCGCGCTGCGCAGTCCGTTCCCCAAACGACGGACTTGGGACGAAGTAAGAGTCGAAGGTGTACCGCCGCCAAAATAAACAAATGAAATGGGCCGGCCGTTCACCGCCGGTCGTTCAGCATAGAGGACCATTTCCCGTACGACCGAATCGATGTAGCGATCTACCACCTCTGGCTTTTGGCCAATGTATGAGAGATAGTAACAGTAATCGCATTTCTTCTGACAGAATGGAACATGAACGTAAACCCCCAGCGGCGTGGTGGATGACCACTCGCTTAAAGCCGATTCAAATGCCGAAACGTCATCAGGATTCCAGACCGAAAAAGGAGGATAGGCCGCAACGAAATAATTCCCCACGACCGGCTCTTCCGCCGGAAGTGGTAAAGTAGTTGATGCTGTAGCGCACACAGTCATGTTAATCTACTAAACGTTTGTACGCCGGTGAGGATTCGTCCAGCTTGACCGGGGTAAAAGCATGATGCGTTTGTGGCTGAATCGCTTGCAACAAATCATGAGCAAAAGAAGCCTGGTCTTCGCCAAGAAACGTGTGGTTGCCGCTGCGGTTCACGAGCAAGCTATGGCAAGAGCATGAGCGCAACGGACCGAGTTGACTTCAACGAAAACGATAACCGTTCGTGCAGGGTCTGCCCGTTGAACCGCATCAAGGCGGGCGCCGCGGTTCGCATCAAACAACTCTGCGCGGCCCCGGAAATCAGTCATCGGTTGCGCGAAATTGGATTTTGCGAGGACCAGATCATCAAGCTGATCACCAGCCAGGCCAACATCATCTGCCTGGTTTGCAACGCCCGGCTCGCGATTAGTTCCCAACTGGCCGGCCTCATCATGGTCGAACCGATCAGGCAGCTGGTACTGGCGACGGTTCACTGAGATCACGGTGGATCGAGTCAGCGGCCTTGCGTCCGTCGCGCACCGCATGCACAACGAGGCTTGGCCCACGTACCACATCACCGCCCGCGAATACGCGCTCCACGTTCGTCCGCTGATGCTCGTCCACCTTGATCGCGCCCCAGTCGTTGGTCGCGAGCTGCGACAAATCACTATCCTTTGGAAACGGCACCGGATCGAAACCATACGCGATCAAAACGAGGTTCGCCTGCAGCGTAAACTCTGATCCGGCCACGGCCCGGGGTTTGCGGCGGCCCGACGCGTCTGGCTCGCCCAACTCCATCCGCACGCAGCGCACCGCGGTTACTTCGCCATTCGCGTTGCCTTCGAGCGCGAGCGGATTGGTGAGGAACACGAACCGGGCGCCTTCTTCGAGCGCATTCGCGTATTCCTTTCGGCTGCCCGGCATGTTCGCCAGGTCGCGGCGGTAAGCGCAGACCGTGTCCGCCGCGTCGCAACGAATCGCCGTGCGCAGGCAGTCCATCGCCGAATCGCCGCCGCCGAGCACGACGACGCGTCTGCCCTTCACCTCCACCGGCGGCAAGCCGAGCGAGATGGGTGCGTTCTTCTGCGCGAGAAAGGGCAGTCCTTGAATTACCCCCTGCAAATCCGTGCCGGCCACGTCCAGCGGCCTGGCCTTCAACGCACCGATACCGAGGTAGATCGCCGAAAAGTCCTTCAATAATTGCGCGAGCGAAATGTCCTTTCCGACCGTGACGCCGACCTTGAACTCGACACCCTGCTGGCGAAGAATGTTCACGCGCCGCTCGACCACTTCTTTTCCCAGCTTGAACGCCGGTATCCCGAACAGGAGCAATCCGCCCGGAAGGAGCTGCGATTCAAAGACTGTGATTCCATATCCGAGCTTCGAGAGTTCATCCGCGCACGCCAGCCCGCCCGGGCCGGCGCCGATCACCGCCACACGCCTGCCGTTCGGTGTCGCACGAATCGCCGGCACCGCGCCATGCGCCAGCGCGTATTCGCTGATGAACTTTTCAATGGCGCCGATGCAAACCGGTTCTTCCGGCGCGTGGATCACGCACGCCCCTTCGCAAAGCCGTTCTTGCGGACACACGCGCGGACAAATCTCCGGCATATTGCTGGTTGCGCGTGAGATTTCCGCGGCCTCCAGGAATCTTCCCTCCGCCGCCAGCGACACCCATTCGGGGATGCGATTGCACAGCGGGCAGCCCGTCACGCACGCGGGCGAAATGCATTGCACACAACGACTCGCCTGCTCGCGAATCGTGGCTTCGTCAAAGAGGGAATAAATTTCATGAAAATCCGTGATCCGCTCGGCCGCCGCGCGCTTGGGCTGCTCGGCGCGATCCACCTCCCGCCACGCATAGCGGGCCTGGCCGGTGTGCGTGGGATCGTGACTCATGCAACCAGTGCGGTTTTATTTTTTTACGGCGAGAAAAGTGGTCGCCATCTTTTCCAGCGCTGTGATCCAGAGTGGATGCTCGTTCAGGCACGGAATTCGCGTGAACTCCTTGCCGCTCGCGACCATGAACTGCTCGCACCCGCGCATCCCGATTTCCTCGATCGTCTCCAGGCAATCCGAAACAAACGCTGGACAGATCACGAGCATCCGTTTCTTCCCCTCCTGCGCCAGGCGCGGCAACTCGTAGTCCGTGTACGGCTTCAGCCACGGGTCTTTACCAAGCCGCGATTGAAACGAAATGGAATATTTTTCCTTTGGCACGCCCGCCAGTTTCACGAACGCCGCCGTCGTGGCAAAGCACTGCGCGCGATAACACGTCACGTGCGCCGCGCTCGCGACTTCGCAACAACTCTCCACCTGGAGGCAATGACCGCCGGTCGGATCGGATTTGCGCAGGTGACGTTCCGGAATGCCGTGATAGCTGAACAGCAAATGATCGTAGTCCTGCTTCAGAAAATCCGCCGCGCTCGCCACCAGGGCCGCAATGTAATCCGGCGCGTCGTAATACGGCGGCTGCACGGTGATCTTTATTTGCGGCACGAACTTGGCCGCGACTTCCCGCACGCGCACCACGGCGCTCTCGTAACTCGACATGGCGTAGTGCGGGAAAAGCGGGATCAGCAAAATATCGTTCGCACCCTTAGCGGCCAGATTTTTCACGGCGAACTTGATGGACGGACTCTGATAACGCATCGCCAGTTCCACCGGCACGCTCACCCGCTTTTGCAGCGCGGCCTGCACGTGTTTGCTGGTGACGACCAGCGGCGAGCCGTCCTTGGTCCAGATTTTTTCATAGGCGTGGCCGGATTCCTTGGGCCGCATGATCAGAATCATTCCCACGATGAATCGCCGCAACGGCCACGCAACGTCAATCACGCGACCGTCCATCAGAAAATCGTTCAGGTAGCGCCGCACATCCGGCACGGACGGCGAGTCGGGCGAACCCAGATTGACCAGTAGAATGCCTTTGTTCATGCGGTAATGTCGTTAAATCGTTGCATCGTTAAAACCTTACATCGGAGAGTTGGTCGCCGTCACGTTGTAACAATGAAACGCTTCAACGATGGAATGATTCCGCCACCCGTTCCGCCACGTTGCAACCTGAAATAATTGAATCGCTCAACGAAACGCCATCGCGATAGTGGCCGGCGAGGAACAAGCCGGGCGCTTTGGCTTCAACCTCGGCCATCAAATCTTTGAAGCGACCATAGCCGACGTTGTATTGCGGAATCGCGCGTGGATAGAACACGCAGTGCTGGAACGTCGGCTTGCCGCGCACACCCAGCAGCACCCGCAAATCTTCACAAACGATTCCGTACAGCCTGTTCGCCGACAACGATGCCAGCTCGGGATAACGCTCGCCACCTACGTAGCTCGTGAGCGTGAGATGGCCCGCCGGCGCGCGATTCGGAAACAGCGACGACGAAAAAATCGTGCCAAGGATTTTGAAGCCCTCGACCTTCGGGATCAACATGCCGAAGCCTTCGCACGAATGCGCCACGTCCTCACGCCGGAAACCCAGCACCACGCTGGCCACTGGCGGATGGCGGATTTCAGAGAAACGTGAGAAGTCAAGTGCGCCGGTGGGGCGCGTCACTCCGTGCGCGCCGTCGTTCGTGGGTGGACGAGCGGCGGGCAGAGGGCTTCCCGCCCTACCCTCAGTGCTCGAAAGTTCCACCTGCAACTCCGCCAGCTTGAACGCCGTGCCGCAGTAAATCACCGCGCCGTGTTCGGCTTGAGACTCGTGCCCGTTCTCGCGCAGAGTGAGCATCCAACCATCGTCGCTTTGCGCCAGCTTCGTGACTGATGTGTTGAACTTCACCGCATCACCGAGTTGCTCGCGCAACGTGTCTGGCAAAACCTGCAAGCCTTCGTCGAATGAAAATTTCGGTGCGCGGTCTTTCGCCACTTCACCGCGCTTTTTGCGTTCGCGTGCGCCAAAGATCTGCCCCTTGATCATCGAGCCGTAATTGTCTTCCAGTGCCTTGAGCCTGGGAAACGCGTGCGTCACAGAAAGCTTGTAAGGATCGCCCGCGTAGATGCCGGCCACGAGCGCGTCAATCGCGTGATCGAGAAACTCCTGGTTGAACCGGCGCACCACGAACTGCGCGATGCTTTCCTCCACCCCATCGCGGCGACGGGGAATGAACAGTTCGCGCAGCACGGCCAATTTAGCTTTGATCGAAAACAAATCCGTCGTGAAAAATCCAAGCGGCGAGCCAGGCATCGCAATGGGACGTTTNNGTTGGTAACGGACGACGAAACGCGCTTCAGCTTTCGGCGACGGATCGAGCCGACGTGATTGCAAACCCGCGTCGCGGACGAGTTGGCCGATCTTCGGCGTGGTTTCGAGCAGTGTGTTCGGTCCGAACTCAGCGAGATAGCCGTCCTGCCGCAGCGATTGAATCACGCCGCCCACGCGTCCGCTCGCCTCATAGACCGTGACCAGAATGCCCTTGCGTTTCAGGTAAAACGCCGCCGTCAAACCCGTGATGCCAGCGCCGATGATTGCAACGGTTTTCATCTCAAAGGCGAATGCTCAAGTGATGCACTTTCATAATCCCTTCCTCAAGCGATCAATTGTTTCCGATAGGCCAAGGATATCAAACCGCTCAGCGTAAATAAGCCTGAATACCGACAACGCACACACTCCCACTTGCGATACCGTTCGGAGAGCAAGGCGAGATTCAGGTGCATCACCCCTGAGAAGGTACACGAAATCAAATTTCACATTCTCTTCATCTCGAACAACTCTGGTACGCTGCTTCAATCCATATTTGTTAGGATGTGCCCCAAAATCGATGGTGTACTCGTAAAGGGCTTCAACGATGTCGCCCATGGGCTTGCTGGACGCTTTGAGGGTGGCGAGCAGCGATTGATGCTCACCTCGAATCTTGAATTCTTTGACAACTTTCTTCCTCTCATCTTTGTCCACGTGTCGGTTGAGCCACGTTGTAAGCGACGTTGGATTCTTGGAGAAGTAGAACCCATAGAGCGCGTTTTCTAGCACCAAACGAAGGCATACTTGTGTCTCGGTAATTTGACCGTTGAAAACCAAGCACAATGCGGCCCGGAAAGCTGAATGCGCTTGGAATACAAAAAGAGCAGCAAAGGCCGTGTGATGCAGGTTCTGAACTGAAACCTCAAATACATCATCGATTGCTGATAACTTTTTATAGTCAGATTTTAGATTATCGAAGGCTGCAAATGTATTTGCCCGAGCACAATCCAGGAATTTGGTTAGCTCGTCATTGCCCCAATCAGGTGGCGGCTCGGGTAATTTCATATCCCGTCCGGTTTCAGATCGTCTTCGAGTGCCGCCGCTCTCCTGCAGGCGCGAGTGTGTTGTCGAAGCACATCGCGATGTTGCGTATGAAGAGACGGCCAGCGTTGGTGACTTCGAGACCCGTTGACGTTCGTTTCACGAGGCCGTCGGCTTCGAACGGCGCGAGCGCGGCAAGCTCGCTGGCGAAGTGTTGCGCGAAGTTGATTCCCAACGTCTGCGACATCGCGGCGAAGTCGAGCGAGAGATCGCACATCACGCGCATGATGGTTTCGCGACGGATTTTGTCTTCGTCGGTCAGGAAATAGGCGCGGTGCAACGGCACGCGGCCCGCGTCCACGGCTTCCTGATACTTCGGCAGTTCCTTCTCATTCTGCCAGTAAGCGCCGGGGATTTGCGAGATGGCGGACATGCCGAATGAATAAATATCCGAGCCGGCGCGCGTGCTGTAGCCCTGGAAATTGCGCTGTAGTTGTTTGTGGCGCTGCGCGACGGCCAGTTCGTCGTCGGGCTTCGCAAAATGGTCCATGCCGATATAGACGTATTGATCGTCGGTCGTGAGCCGTTCAATGACGAGCTTGAGGACTTGCAGTTTGCTTTCAGGTGTGGGCAGAACTTTTTGTTCCAGGATTTTTTGCGACGGCTTGATCCACGGCACGTGCGCGTAGCTGA
>PLJQ01000010.1 GCA_003140275.1 Limisphaerales bacterium | reverse complement strand
CCCACGCCGGGGCCGCCGGTGATGACCAGCGCCCGGCTCGACAGGGCCAGCTTGAGTGCGTCGCGCTGGCTGGGTGCAAGCTCTTTGCTGATCTTTTCCTGACACCAGACGACGGTCTTGTCGAAATCAATGGCCGGAAACGCAGACGGCGAACCAGCGAGGCTCCTGACCCGGCCTGCAATGATTTCTTCGGCGCGTTTGAGGTGCGGTAAAAAGATGAGTTCCTGACCTTTGATCGTTTCCTTGACCAAATCTTTGCTGGCCAAGGTGCGTTCCAAAGCCTCCGTCACGATCTTGCCGTCCACCAGCAGCAACTTCCCAGCCTCGTCATTGAGCAGTTCCACCGGCAGGGCGCAGTGACCCTCGCCGGTCGCCTCCATCAGCACATGACTCAACCCGGCGCAGGCCCGGATCAGCGAATCCACCGGGATGCCAATCTTCTGCGCGATCTGGTCAGCCGTCTTGAAGCCGATGCCGTGAATGTCCCTGGCCAGCGCATACGGGTTTCCCTGCACCTTCTCGATGGCGTTTTCACCGTAGGTTTTATAGATACGCACCGCCCGGCTGGTGCTCACCCCGTTAGAGTGGAGAAACACCATGATCTGGCGGATGACCTTCTGTTCCGCCCACGCATCCTTGATCCGTTTCCGCCGCTTCGGGCCGATGCCGTCGAGTTCCTCCAACCGGGCTGACGCCGTTTCGATGATTTCAAAAATCTGCTCGCCAAATTTGGCCACGAGTTTTTTGGCATAAACGGGGCCGATGCCTTTGACCATGCCGCTGCCCAGATATTTTTCGATGCCTTCTTTCGTGGTGGGTGCGGTGCTGTTCAACATCTCGGCCCGGAACTGCTGGCCAAATTCCCGGTCCTGCACCCAGCGGCCTTCCGCCGTCACCCATTCGCCGGCACTGACCGATGGCAGGGAGCCGAGGACCGTGACCTGGTCGCGGTGACCCTTGGCTTTGACCTTGAGCACGGCCCAGCCATTTTCTTCATTGAAGAAAGTGACGCGCTCGATCAGCCCGGAAAGGCTTGCGGCGAACGGCGCATTTTGTGATTTGTCCGGCATCGTCAGGAAGCTGGTGCATCCGGAGGGACTGGAACCCCCAACATTTTGATCCGTAGTCAAACGCTCTATCCAATTGAGTTACGGATGCCCGCTACCAGTGTGCAACTCCGTGCTCAGGGCGTCCAGCACGACGCACACCGACGATAAGGTCACTCAAACAGACCCTGAATTTCCTCCCACGTCAGGTTGTCCGCCAGCGTCTCCTCGCCGCCGAGGGTGGCCTTGATGATGGCGCGCTTCTTTTGTTGGAGCGCCAGAATCTTCTCCTCCACCGTGCCGCGTGCGATGAGCTTGTAGCTGGTCACCACGCGGGTCTGGCCGATACGGTGTGCGCGATCCGTGGCCTGGTCCTCCACCGCCGGGTTCCACCACGGGTCGAAGTGGACGACCGTGTCCGCGCCGGTGAGCGTGAGGCCCACGCCGCCAGCCTTGAGGCTGATGAGAAAGACGGGAATCTTCGCGTTGCTCTGAAATTTCTCCACGACGGCGCCGCGATTCGTCGTCGAGCCATCGAGGTAGCAGAACTCAATGTTCTCCGCCGTGAGCTTGTCCTTGAGCAGCGTGAGCAGCGTAGTGAACTGGCTGAAGACCAGCACGCGGTGCCCGCCGTCCATGGCCTCCTCCAGCAACTCGCCAAACATCGCCAGCTTGCCGGAGCTGTCGTCGGTAAACTCGGCATTCTCCAGCTTGAGCAGCCGCAGGTCGCAGCAGATCTGGCGCAGGCGCAGCAGCGCGTTGAGCACGATCATCTTGCTCTTCCCCACGCCCTGCGCGCCGACGGCGTCCAGGACTTCCTTGCGGCTGACGGCGAGCACCTGCTTGTAAATCTCCGCCTGGTCGTCGGTGAGTTCGCAATAGGAAACTTGTTCGAGTTTCGCGGGCAGATCCTTGGCCACCTCGGTCTTGAGCCGGCGCAGGATGAAAGGTCGCAGTCGCCGCCCGAGCCGCGCCTGCACGGCCTCGTCCTTATCGCGGGTGATGGGCTGCTCGTAACGTTCACGAAAGTCCGTTGCCGAGCCGAGATAGCCGGGCATAAGGAAGTCAATGATGCTCCAGAGGTCGAGCACCGAGTTCTCCATCGGCGTGCCAGTAAGCACGAGCCGGTGGTCGGCGCGGACGGCCTTCACGGCGAGCGCGTTCTGTGTCTGACGGTTCTTGATGTGCTGGGCCTCGTCGAGCACGAGCGTGTCGAACTCCAGCTCGCGATACCGCTCCGCATCGCGCCGGATCAGCGCGTAGCTGGTGATGACGAGGTCGCTCTCGGCGATGTCTTCGAAGTGCTGGTGCCGGCCAGTGCCGTGTAGCGCGACGACCTTCAGCTCGGGCGTGAACTTCTTCGCCTCCGCCAGCCAGTTGAAGACCAGCGAGGTCGGGCAGACGATGAGCACGGGGCCGGAGAGCTTGCGGTTCGTGTGGCACGAGTGGATGAACGCCAGCGTTTGGAGCGTTTTGCCCAGGCCCATTTCGTCCGCCAGGATGCCACCGAACATGTTCTCGCGGAGGAACTGCAACCACGCCACGCCCTGCCGCTGGTAGGGACGCAGCACTGCTTCGAGCGGGCCGAGCGGTGGGCACGTGAGCTTCGCCTGGCCACTCTGTCGCGCCGCGCGGTCGCGCCAGCCAGCCGCCGCCTGCACCTGCCAGCCGGGCTGCTGGCGGAGCGTGGCGTCGAGGAAGCCCGCCTGAACGTCGCTGAAGCGGTAGCCTTTCGAGTGTTGCTGCGGCGCGCAATCGCGCAGCACCTCGTTGAATTCCTCCAGCGCGCCCGTGTCAATCAGCGCGATGCGGCCATTCTTTAGCCGCGTTGTGCTGTTGCCGGACAGGATGAGGCGCTGGATGTCCGCCGCCGAAAACTTCTCGCCGTCCGCCGACGCGAGCGACATCTCGACATCGAACCACCGCTCGCCGGAGGGCCGGATTTCAAAGCGCGGTTCGAGACGTTCGAAGTTCTTCGCCGTGGTGTGCTGGAGACGTTCCTCCAGTGAGACCTCCCATTCCTTCTGCCAGCATGGGTAATCGCGCGCGAAGAAGCGCACGACCGCGCTCTCGCCGTGCAGGTTCCAGCGCCCCTGCGGGTCCGGGCCGTTGAAGCCCGCGCGGCGCATCCGCTCCGCCGCCGCGACTTCCGCGCCGAAGTCGCGAGTTGAGTATCGTGTGGTGTACTTTGGGTCGGGCAGCCAGAGGGTCTCATCCTTCGCCGATACGCCTACGGTCATGATGCGCGGGCCGTAAGCGCACTGGAGCTGCGCTTGCACTTGGACTAGTCCGCCGTTGAGCGCGAGGATGAAGCGCGGCGACTGCGGTTCCAAAGCGAACTCTTCCAGGCCAAAGTTCATGTCCACCTCGCTCTCGGACTCGAGCACGACCAACTCCTGGCTGAGGAACAGCGGCACACGCGAACGGGGCAGCTTCATTGGCGCGCGGAACAGCTCTCGCCATTGCTTCGGCAGGCCGACCGGTGCCAGCGAATCCCCACGAAACACCCACAGTAACTCACCCGCAATCAGAGTCGCAGGCTGGAGGTTCGCCGGCAGGTTCAGGCGGATTTCACCGGAGGTTTCAAGCGTGGCCTCCACCGGCACGCGCCACGCGGTCGCGCTCACCGTGAGCGGTGGATTGCGCCCGAGTGTCACCCGCGGATGACCGGCGAGAGCGTCGAGCAGTTGCGTCAATTCGACAAGATTGAGCATCAGGCCACCGGGCGTTTCGTTGCCGGCGAGTTCTTCGGCCTTGTCGAGCAGGCGCGTATCCTCGGGCGAGATCGCAAACGGCTGGCTCATCGGCAGCGCGCTCAACGGCGTGCGCCCCCGGCTCCACTTGCCCTCAAACGTGACCATCACCTTCCCGCGTTCGATGCCCGCCGCGAAAGTCGGCGGCAGGATGACGGAGATTTCCAGGCGCTCGCCGTTGTCGCCGCGCTTGAGCTTTGGTCCCGGTTGCGGCTCCGGCTCGTGGACGACCGGTCTGACCCCGAGTCGCGCGGGCAGTGGCGTGGCGGTGTCGCTGCCCCGGGGCGGCGGCTTGGCGCTCAGCAAATGGTGCAACCCCACCGCGACCGAGTGGGCGCAGATAATGCCCGCCTCACGCGCGGCGCGGCAGGTGCAGAGGTTGTCAATGTCCACCGGCCCATTGATGACCAGGCCCGCGCGATACGACGACGTGCCCTCCTGCACAGCGCCCTTGAGCAAAGGCGGCGTCCAATTCGAGGAAATGACCTTGCCGCCCGCCAGCAGAGAACGGGCGTTCTTGACCGCCTGCCAGCCGGCGGCCTTCATGAAGAATGCCTCCGTCAACTCGGTGAAACTCATCCGCGCGATTGTGCCGAACACCGTGCGAACTTGGCAACGCCGCAGTCCTGCTCCCACACTCGTTCGAGGAAGCGGATGTGACGTTCTGGTTGCAATCGAACGCCCTCGTGGGCCGGGTCAGTGAACTGAGTCGTTGATATGGCTCAATATTTGT
>PLJQ01000124.1 GCA_003140275.1 Limisphaerales bacterium | reverse complement strand
ACTTTGGCCAGTTCCAACTGGCCCGAAGCCGTTTCTGATTCCGAAACGACCTCCAGACGGGCGACGCCACCGTTCAAGCTGACACTTAAACCAATGATGCCGGTAAAGAGAAAGAGGTCCGTATGGAACGAGCCAAAAACGAAAAAGAAGAAAACCACTCGCGCGGCAAAATAAGCGAGCAAAAGAGTGTTAAGGTTTCGCAAAGCGGGTTCGCCATACCTATAATTGCGATACAATACCCGCAGGGAAGCGGCCAGAAACCAGATAAAGGCCAATGCCCCAAAAATTCCAAACGAGATGATGACTGTTAACGGCCCGCTATGATAGTCGCCGGCAAGCAAAGCAACATCCATGCTGGTTCCGCGTCCCGCTTTCTCCAAGTCACTCATCATCTCCATCTCTTTTGCGTTCAGTGCATAGCCTTTGCCCAGGAGAAGATATTGAGGGATTTCCGGCACTATGATCTTCCAAATGGCTATTCGCCACTCGCTGGAGACTTCTGCGCTGTACCGTACCAACGGGTCCACTTCAATCGGCAACACACTCAATGCGCGCTGGACAGAATGAGGCAGTTTATCAACCACCGGCAAAAGTACTGCCGCAAGCAAAATGCCGATAAGAATCGTGATGGGCAACAGCCGGGTCCGATACAGTCGCTCCAAATAAAATTGGAAAAAAAATGTGAGCATGAGAATGACTACGATGGTGCGAAAGCCGCCGTACAAGCTGCCAATGATAGCTCCCAGGAAAATCAACAACCGCCAGCTTTTTCTAACATCAGTCAGTCCCCGGATGCCATGGACTGCCAGCAGTGCGCAGACGATCCCCAAACAGGCCCAAATCAGCCCGTTAAACTGCGCCGTTTCAGAGGCAATCACGATTTCGTTGCCAATGGCCTGCAAACCTGCTTTTTCAACCGGGAATATGTAAAAAAGGAAATAAAACTCGGGCCCGACCAATGGAGCTAAATTGCCAATGGCAGATGTCAATGCTCCCAGGAAAAACAAACAAACAAATAAAACCGCCCGCTGCGGGGGAATCCGCTGAGTGGTCAGCGCGAAGTATCCGATGATCGCCCCCAACATCAATACATATCGCTTGCCCCCACCACTACTGCCACCGATAGCACCGAAGCCGATGCCACCTGTAAACTTGGCGGTGACCAGTACAACCATCGCTAAAAATACCAACGGCCAGGTCACTGAGGGAACAAACAAAAACTTCACATTCCTATTCAGGGCGCGTTGCAGCAAGGCAATCAACAAACTCGCTCCAGCCATGATCAACCACATCTGCGGACCGCCGGGCAAAAAGGGGATGACTGCGGTCGTATTCCAACAAACAAGCAGCAATGGATGATGCCACTTCAGAAGAATCGGGACGGTGAGCAACAGCAAAACCAAACCCAGCACGGCAAAAGTTGTGAAATCCATTGGCGTCGCCAGCAGATAACCCAGAAATATCGCCAACGGCAGGCAAAGACCATAGATCAAGAGCGCGCGAAACAGCGTGGTCGCATCAGTCATTCGTCGCTAATAAATTACGACTTGGATTTATTCGCAACCATATTCTCTCAAAATCTGGTCCAAAAATGACTGGCGCGATCGGCTCGCCAAGCGAAAAAGCCCACTGCCATTTAGTGAGTGGTGAACGCCCGCTCCCGCCCCAGCCCGCTCGCCCAAGGGGAAATCGACTTTTCGTAGGGCTTCTCAAGCAAAAAGTCAGCGCCCATTTTCCCAGCGTGGCGCAAGGGACGAAAAATCGAATTGCGGCCCAACGGCGAATAATTGCTCGTTTCGGAAAACACGTTTGTCATTTGATGAGTTGATACGTTTCAAAAAAGCTTTGCCCCATGCGCTCGGGCGACAAATAATCACGCATTTTGACCAACGTGGCCTCCTCCACCAAGCCCTGGCTAAACAACGGATGCCGGCACGCTGCTTTGATGGCGCTGATACACGCGTCGAGATTTTCGGAGGGGAAAAGATAGCCGTTTTCGCCGAGGATAACGTAGTCAGTTATTCCACCAATCGCGCTGGCCACCACCGGAACGCCCGCCACCACCGCTTCTTTGACGGCGTTTGGGCTGTTGTCCACGCGTGTCGGATAAATCATCATCGTGGCCGTTGCCAATTCCCCGGCCACTTCTTCGGAGGTCAGACTTCCTCTGAAGTGGATGCGTTGCCATAATTCAGACGATACTGTGTTTTTAAGCGAACCCAAAAAGGATTCATTAATCTTCCCAATCACAATTAATTGGAATGACAACTCACCCTTCAGTTGATCCAACGCCTTAAACAGCAAATCAGCGCCTTTGAGATAGGAAAGCGAACCGACAAACATAAAACGGACGGGGTTGATCTGCGGACGCCGTTGAACCTGATGAAATATGCGGTCGGGCGCGTGTTCAGTTTGACGAACTTCGAGATGCGGAAATTTACGTTTGAGATAACGCATGGCGAAACTGGATTCCACCGTCACCACGGAAGCGCGTGTCAGGCTCCACTTTTCCAACCAGGCGACAAGCCGAAGATAATGATTCACCGGTCCAACTTCGGCGAGCCAGGACATCAGTCCTTGAATGGTGACCAGGTACGGATGACCCAGGCGCGAAGCCACCAGCGCCGCGCCTTGCTCCGTTCCCCATGCATGAACCAGGTCCGGCTTGATTTTAGCCAGCACGCGCTTGATCAGAATCGTATCCAGCCAGAACAGTGACGGAGCCCGGAGGCCGCCCGGAGTTTTGATGAGGTGGAATGTGACTCCGTTTCGTTCAAAGGAAAGACTTCGCTCAAATTGCTTGCGCAAGACCAGAATGTGCAAACGGATCGAACGTTTATTTTCCAGTTCCGCCAGTAACACCCGCTGCCAGGTTGCGGGGTGCAGGCGGGGTAATTTCCGCAAAGGTTCAGGGATATCCGGCAGCCACTCGATTGGGAAAAAAGAAATCCAGGCAATCGTTAAGGGACGATTAGTCATGACGCGGTGGGTTTTCCGGATTCAACGTTCATGGTTCATAAATCGATGTTGAATGTTCGCGGTTTGTTGGACCATTCCAATTCACTTCACACGCGCAGTTCAAGCCTTCTTCTCCAGAACAAAATTCCCCAGCACCAAACTGTCCAGCCCATTGTCATAAAAACAGCGGATGGCTTCCCGTGGATGATTGACGATCGGTTCGCCCATGATATTGAACGAGGTATTCAAAAGCAGCGATTCGCCAGTGATTTTTCCGAATTCATTGATCAAATTCCAGTAACGCCGGTTGAATTCTTTTTTAACGGTTTGCGGGCGGAGGGTGGCATCCGCATGGACAACGGCGGGCACATTCTTGCGTTTGGTTTCGCAGCAGGTAAACGAGGTGATCATGAAGAATTCGTCCCGGACGTGTTCCAGATAATCCGCCCGCTTTTCCCACAAAAGTGAGGGACAGAACGGGCGGAAAGCTTCCCGAAATTTGATGCGCGCATTGATGATGTCCTTGTTCTCCGCCCGGTTGGCGCTCATAAGGATTGAGCGATTGCCCAACGCCCGCGGACCGCTTTCCATCCGCCCTTGAAACCAGGCCACGATCTTGTCGTCCGCCAATTGCCGGGCCGCAAACGCTTCGACGTCTTCCACGCGGCGATAGTTGAGGTTGCGCAGTTTTAGCGTGTCCTCAATCTCCTTTTCCCCGTATTCCGGCCCCCAATACAAATCTTCGATCGCATGAGTTGGAGCGTTGGGATTGGTTGCGTAGCAGGCGTACAGAGCCGCGCCGACAGCCAGACCTGAATCGCCGGGGTTGGGATAAATGTGATGTTGATCAATCTTCCCGGATTCCCAGAGGCGCTGGTTCAACTTCACATTGAGAAACACGCCGCCGGCACAACACAGGTTGCGCGTGTTCTCCTTTTCCAGCCAGGGAAAAACAATCTGCCTGGTCTGCTCCTCCAACACCCGCTGGGCTTCGGCGGTTACATCTTCGCGCCTATATTGGTTGACGATTTCGCGGATGGGCACTGAATCATCCAGATGCCATTGCAAGGCCCCGCCTTCGTTCCAAAAATAACTTCGGCCAAAATCATGTGGTTCGACCAGTTCGCCGCCGCTGAACTTGGGATAAAACCGGTCGAGAACGCCTTTGACTTTGGCGCAATCGCCATAGGGCGCCAACCCCATCGTTTTGCCTTCACCATCGCCGTGCCACCAACCGAGCGCCTCCGTCACGTTGCTGTAAAACCAGCCGAGGGAACCTTCCCGGCCGATGCGTTTGAGCGGGGTGATCTTTCCATTTTCGCCGCGCCATACGCCGATCGAGACGCCGTCGCCAATGCCGTCCATGGTCACGATCAGTTGCCTGCCCTGATTGGCATTGGTGTAATAGGCGGAGGCCGCGTGAGCCAGGTGATGTTCGACATGGACGATTTCGGCGGAAGCCCGGGCCGGGAAATTCTTGATGTAGAGTGGCGGCTTGGTCGCGGGCCGCTTCATCACTGTCCGCGCGAACTCAGCCATCCGCCGGGGCGTGGTCTTTGGTTCCTGCCTGGCACCTTTAAGGTCGAAGATAAAATTGAGATCGGGAATACCGCCGTTGGCGGGCACGGCGATTACATCGATGTCCTTCATCTGCAGCCGTTGCGACTTGAGACAGTAATCAATGGCGCCCAGCGGCAGACCGGAATAGTGCTTGATGCGCGTAAACCGTTCCTCGGCCACGTCGGCCACAATTTTGCCGTCCACCACCAAGGCCGCACTGCTGTCGTGACCAATGTGGATTCCCAAGATTCTCATCATTGTGATGTTGCTCAATGTTCGTGTCTCAAATCTTATCTTTAATACTTGCCAACCCGCAGGTTGGAAGCGTTTGGTCGCCCGGTCGGCTTGGAGGAAGATTTCGGACTGATCTTGTCAACAGCCACTTCGGATTCCCAACTGAAATTCAGTTTCTTTTTAAACCGCACATAGCCATTCGTGTCCCAACGTCAACTCAATCGTTTATTGATTTGCTCTTGGGCGGGATTTCCTTAATCCGGAACAACCCGATCACCGAGATACAATGATAGGGAAAAATTTTCCTGAACAGTTTGGTTTCAAAAAAAATCGTGCATTTGTTGCCAAAACACTTTTGCGAAAGGCTGCTAAACAGGGGTAGAATAGTAGCGTCAGAGCCCCATGCCACCAAGAACAGCCCGCAATGTCGTTCCGCCAGATTTCGTAAATGCCCGTGATCCCAGGATTGAAGGTGTCCTTCGTTCACAGCGCTTAGTTCGAATTGTCGGGTAAAAGTGCGGTGAAGGAAACGCAAATTGGGAACTGCCAACACCACGTATTGCCGCGCAATCGTGGCCAGGTTACTCAACACTCTCTTGGGATTGTCCACGTGTTCCAGCACATGAAAACAGGCGATTGCATCGAAGGATTTCCTTCCGAACTGCCCGACTGGATCATCGACATTTAAACGAGCGGTCCGACCGTACTGGCTCGCCAATTTCACACATTCCGGGTCGGTGTCCGTGCCGGTTGGTTCAAAACCCATCTCGCAAGCCAGCTTTAACGTCTCGCCGCGACCGCAACCGTAATCGAGTAGTTTTTTACCGTTGGGAACCAGATGGCGCGCCAACAGTTGCAGGCTGACCACTTTCCAGTAGTTCTCATAGAAATGGAACCGGTTCGCTGCAGGATCAATGCTATAAGGAAGGTGCTGAATGGTCATGAAAAACAATGAGCGCCATCCGTCTCCGATTCAGGCAGGCATGTGCCGTTGGCTCAAAAATGTTGATGGAAAATAATCGTGCGTCACGCACGGCAAAGTAGAAACGAAGTATGGCTGTGTTCGCAACCATAATGTTTTCGGCAACTCTTCCTGGGAGACCTGGCGGGTTAATTCGGAGCTGATCTCAATTTTTATTAAACTGTCCAGACAAAACATCGCAGCGGCCAGATTTGAAACCGACCGGCGCAAAAGATGCAGGGCTTGACTTGCATTTGCGGGAACGGCCAATCTCGCCCTTCATTGAACGACCCGTTGGGTTTGGTTTCTAACCCGGATGAAAAATATTCAAGGTATCTTCACGCGCCTCAACAACTCGGCGGTTGTTTGGTCGTGGGCCTTCAATGGATTTCGACTGGCCTCCGGCTTGTTTCTGCTTCCGCTACTGTTGCGCAAATTGCCCAATGAAGACTTGGGAATATATTACGTTTTTTTACGGCTGATCGCCCTGACACCGATCATTGATTTTGGTTTCTCGGTTTCCATTGGCCGCTATGTCAGTTACGCCATGGGCGGAGCGACCGAATTAAAAGCACAGGGCATCGTGCCGAGCGAAGGACATCTACCTCCCAACTTTGCCCTCCTTGGGCGATTGTTGTTTTCCTACCAACACCTTTACCGCTACCTCTCGCTGGCCACTTTGGTTGTTTTGGGAATCTGGGGCACCTACAATGTAGGGTTGAACGTTTTGGAAACCTCTTCGCCCAATCACACCTGGATCGCCTGGAGTGTCACCTTGTTGGCTGCCACCTTGGAAATCTACTTCGGGTGGTGGGGCGCATTTTTGCGAGGGATGAACCAAGTGGTGCTGGCCGCCCGACTGGCGGTGCTGGGTTATGCGCTCCAGTTACTGCTGGCTGCCGGGCTATTGCTCTGGGGCTGTGGACTGTTGAGTTTGCCCATCGCCAGTTTGGTCGGCACGATGGCGCAACGTTTCCTGGCGCGCCGGCACTGCCTGAAACTTTTAGGGAACAACATCCTGTCGTCGCAAAAATCGGGAGAACCATCGCTCCTGCGCCTGCTATGGCCCAATAGCTGGCGGGTAGGACTGCAATTTTTGAGCACGTACCTCGGCACCGCCGTTCCGGCCCTGATTTTTGCGGGATTGTCCGGTGCGGCGGCCTTTGCCGCGTACGGAGTTTCCCTGCAAATCATGGGCATCTGCGCCGGCATGGCGTCCGTGTGGACGACAGTGAAGTGGCCTCTGGTGGGGCAATACCGCACTCGGCAGGATTTTACCGCGCTGCGGCGAATGCTCTGGCCGAGGATCTGGTTGCAAACCGCAACTTTCGTTCTGCTGGCGGGATTTGCCGTGACGGCTGGACCATTAGTCCTGAATTGGCTTAGTCCCGATAAAGAATTGCTGCCGGCTAATTGGCTATATCTGCTGGCACTCACCGCTTTTCTTGAACTACAATTTTCGTTTTGGACCACGTTGCTCTCCACAGAAAACCGGATTCCCTCGCTCTGGCCGACGGTCGCCACCAACATTTTTGCGCTGCTCTTGTTCGTCGTGTTAATTCGGTCCACCTCCCTCGGTTTCCGCGCATTAATTCTCGCGCCTTTACTGGCAGGCTGTTTGTTCAGTTATTGGTACTGGCCGGTGGCCGGTGCCAAGAATCTTCAAACCCGCTGGCTTCGCTTCACCTTTTCCAGACCCCCTTGATTGCAATTTCGGGTTTTCATTTTCGACGCCGCAATCTACGCTGCACTCATGCCTTCATTCGACATTGTTTCGGAAGTCAGTTCGATGGAAATCGAGAATGCCGTCAACACGGCCAAAAAGGAACTCGCCAACCGCTTCGACTTCAAGGGGAGCCAGGCCGGGATCGTCCTCGAGAAAAACGAAATCAAACTCTCCGCTGAAGATCAGTTCAAAATCAAGGCGCTGATGGAGATCGTCATCGGCAAACTCGCCAAGCGCCAGGTCAGCCTAAAGAACGTCGAGAAAGGCGAGCCGGACATTTCACCGCTCGGCCACGCCCGGCAATCCATCAAGATCAAGCAGGGACTCGATCCGGTTGTGGCCAAGCAAGTCACGGGTTTTATCCGTGACACCAAACTCAAGGTCACGACGCAGATTCAGGAAGAGAAAGTCCGCGTCACCGGCAAAAGCCGCGATGATTTGCAGGCGGTAATCGCCGCCGTTCGCGCTCATGAATTTCCGGTGGAGTTGCAGTTTGTGAACTTTCGGGACTAAATCCTTGGTCTTGAAGCTTTCATCCTCGCCCGCGCAAACTTCCTCAACCGCCGCGCACTTATTGCGGTCGTTTCGACACCTTCCGTAATGACGTGGACAGCGTTTCCGATTATCTGGACAAGTCACCGCTGCCGGCCCCCGGCACGAGCGTGGTCTGGAGGTGAAAAGCGACCTGCCGTCTCAACGACCAACGAGTCGGCCAATGGAGCGCGTCGCCGGCGTTAGTGTGATGGGAACTTGAAAATTATTAAAAACCCTCCCACGCCAGAGTAGGGCCTTTACCGCCGCCATAGCCGATTCAGGCAAACGCCAGACTTGTTTTGATTTTTGGCTCGATTTGTGCAAGGCTCCGCTACCGGGAGCGCCCGGCAAAACTGGTTTGAAAACAACTCCTCGCCATCCAAACACAGCGACCCGAAAATTTCCGCTCCGCATCTTTACGCGGTTGGCGCAACAACGCATCACCTCATGCTTCAAGTGCGCTTTGATTTTCCTGCTGCTGGCTTGTGCTACAGGTCGCACCCAGAACTCTCCGGCATCTTTGCAACCAGCGACTGCGCCCGATTCCAGTCCGCATCAAATTTTGATCAAACCGAAATCGGGAATCACCCGGGCCGCGCTTGCCAACTTTCACGCGGCACAAAGGGGTGAAGTGATACGAACGTTTGAAGGGATCGGCAACTTGCAGATTGTGCGCGTGTCAAAAGGCGAAACGGTTGCTGGATTCATCCAAAAATACGAAAGCAGTGGCCTGGTCGAATTTGCCGAGCCGGATTATGCGGGCCGGGCATTTGCCACCATGCCGAATGACACTTATTATGCGAATGGCACGCTCTGGGGATTGAACAAGATCGACGCGCCGGCAGGCTGGGACGTGCGGACCTCTGCCAGCAATATTGTGGTCGCGGTGTTGGATACGGGAGTACGATACACCCATGAAGACCTGGCGGCCAATATGTGGGTGAACCCGAATGACGGCGGACACGGTTGGAACGCGCTGACGGGCACGAACAATCCGTACGACGATGCCATCCCGATCACCATCAGTCATGGCACGCTGGTGGCCGGAGTCCTGGGAGCGGTGGGCAACAATGGCAAAGGCGTCGTGGGCGTGGCCTGGCAAGTGCAAATCATGGCCTGCCAGTGGCTCACTAACGGCAACGGCAACGGCAACCTCTCGGACTGTATCACCTGCATTGATTACGCCCGGACTAATGGCGCCCGAATCATCAACGCAAGCTGGGGCTTCCCTACGAATTCACTGGCTCTCTCCAACGCCGTTAATAGCTTGCGCGATGCCGGTATTATTCTTGTTGCCGCTTGCGGTAATGAGACTAACAACATTGACAACATCCCCACCTACCCCTCGGGCTACCACCTGGACAACATCGTTTCAGTCGCCTCCACAACGACCAACGACACCCTGGCTGCTTATTCAAATTATGGCGCGACAAATGTTCATCTGGCAGCACCCGGCGAGGGAATTTATTCAACGATATCCCCGCAGGATTTTCTCTATGGTTTCGGCTCAGGCACTTCGTTGGCCGCGCCGTATGTGACCGGCGCACTCGCTCTGATGCTGGCCAGGTATCCTGCGGAAACCCATCAACAAATCATCAGTCGCCTGCTCAATGCCACTGACCCGGTGCCGGCGTTGTCAGGCAAGTGCGTCACCAGCGGTCGCCTCAATCTGCGAAATGCGCTCAGCCCGCCTATCAGCCTGACCGCGACCCCAACCGTGGGTGGCGCGCCGTTCCAATTACGTTTGTCCGGCGGGCCGAATCGGATTTGTGTCATCGAGACAACCACGAACCTGACAAGCTGGTCACCTGTGTTCACCAACACCACCTCGACGAACGGCACATTTACTTTCACTGACGACCGGTTCACAAACACCACGCGCCGGTTTTATCGCGCCGTTTCGTCGCCGTAAGCGGCTCGCAACATTTTAGACTTTCGTTCCGACGCCAGGACTTTGATAATCGCGGCGATGCAAAACCCCATCATCGTTGCGCTGGACGTTCCCGAAATCGAAACCGCGTTGCAACTGGTCGGGCAACTCGCGCCGGTCGTGGGCGCATTCAAAATCGGCAGTGAACTTTTCACCAGCGCGGGGCCGGAAATCGTGCGCCGCATTCGCGCGATCGGCGCGGCGGTTTTTCTCGACCTGAAATTTCACGACATTCCCAACACCGTCGTCAAGGGCGTGGCCGCCGCCACGCGCCTCGAGGTGCAAATGCTCACGGTGCATACCAGCGGTGGATTGAAAATGATGCAGGCCGCTGAGGAATCCGCGCAGCAAACCGCATTGCAGTCTGGCCGGAACGCGCCGCTTGTCCTCGGGGTGACGGTGCTGACCAGTCTCGAAAGTCACGAGTTGAGTGAAGCCGGCATGGACGAGAAGATTGGCCGCCAAGTGGAACGGCTGGCCAGCCTGGCCGCAAAGGCCGGACTGCGCGGGTTGGTTTGCTCGCCGTTGGAGATCACGGCGCTGCGACAATTGCTGCCGGTGAAGATGCAGTTGGTGACGCCCGGCATCCGCACCGGCGCAGAAAAGGGCGACGATCAGAAACGAACGCTCAGTCCACGCGAAGCCATCGACGCCGGCGCCAACTGGCTGGTCATTGGCCGGCCCATTTACGCGGCGGAAAACCCGCGCGCGGCGGCGGAGGAGATTTTGGCGTCGTTACCTTGAAGCAGGGTGTTGGTGAGAGCACATTCACAGAAGTTCATAAACAAGAGTCGCGCTCAAGTTGCCGGAACGAACCGTTGGAACAGCAACGCGGCGATAAACAAGAGGAAAAACACCAGACTCTGTTCGCGGGTGCTGTCCGCCACGGCCAATAAATCCACCAGGGCAATCCCGGCCAGCAGTCCCGACACGGTGCGACCGATGTTGCGTTCCGAATTCCAAAAAGTGAAACGCAAGGAGCGGATTATCCATAGACCAAGAATCGCTGACAGGAGCAACGCCGAATGCTGATACTCGCGCGGGTTCATGAGCAACGCGAGCAGAACGGGCGTCGCCAGCAAGAGGCACGGCCAGTAACGGAAAGCAACACGGGTGCTTTCCTTGCGCGCCAGGTAGCTGAGGCCGATGATGTACGCCGCCAGCGCCAATCCGCACCAAATTGCCCAGCCCGTGACGCCATTCAGCCCAACGGATGCCGCCACGAGATAGAGGAGCAAACGGCAGATGGCCATCAACACCGGCGAAAAGGTGATCAACTTGTGAATCGCGTCGTAGAGGACGATGCAAATCAACAATATCACAGCGAGAACGCCCGTGGTCTTTCCCTGCAAAATCAAAATCGCCGCGCCGCTGCCGAGCAATCCCAAACCCAACTGCCAGACCGTTTTCAGCGCGATGGCGCCGGAAGGAATGGGACGCTCGCGCCGGTGTTGCGCGTCGAATTCGGCGTCACACGCGTCGTTCAGGAACATTCCGCCGGTGTAAAGCAAGGTGGCGCCGAGCGTTAGCCACCAGAATTTTTCTTGATTGCCCCCGCCGCTGAGCAACCAACCGGCCAGGCAGTTCGACCAGACTGTCGGCAGGTTGGAAACGCGGCCCAGAGTCAGGAGCGTGGGCCAGAAGGGGGGATGGTTCGGCTGAATCATTTTTTTCCGGGCTTGACTCGAATTATTGTTTCGCCAATCCCCGCTCCGCCAGGTGTCGCAGAGTCCAGTCGTATTCCGCCACGAGTTGATCCACCACGCTGCGGTTCTTCAATTCCGGCGGCAACACTTCCCAGGTATAGGTCTCCATTTCCAGGTGTGTGCAAAGCGCCGGGTTTGCCTGCAATAAATCCAGAATGCCGAGGATATGGTCGGACGTATTGTCGAACCAGGCCGAAGGCGGCGCATGCAGTGGAATGTGAAAATGAATCCGCCATTCGGTCGCTTCGGGATTTTCAATTTCATTTTGCGGACTGAGCGCGTCGCCGAGGTCGCGAAAAATATTCAACGACCCGTCCGGATTGCGCACGACGACCTGATGCAAATAAATGTCGTCGGCAAACGCGGCCAGCGCCTGCCGGGCTTCCGTCGTGGGGCGCACCTTCAACGCCGAGCTGAGATGGAGTTTGCTGATTTTGATATTGTGCTGCTGGAACAGCGCCATGGCGTTCTGCGGCTCCTCAAATTCAACGGCCAGATGGCAGGTGTCGTAATTGACGCCCAGATGTTCACCGAGGCGCGGGTCGCGGCGATGCTCGGCCCGCAGCCGGTCGAAGAACTGAACAGTCTCACCGCTGGTTTCCAGCAGGCAGAGCGGTTCCGGCTCCAGACCCAGATGCAATTTCCGTCCCGTTTTCTGGCTGAGCCGCGCGATGTATTCGACGCATTGCCAGAGATTGTCCCGAATCATCTTTAACTCTTCGGGAATGGAGACGAACCCTTTGAACGAGGCGGGTACGGTGCTGACACTGCCCTCGACATCCGGCGGCACCAGTTGGGCCAGCAAATCAAACAGCAGATTTGTGTACTCCAATCGCTCCGGGGTCGTCCAGTCCGGCTTATAGACCTGTTCCTTGACGCGGGCACCATGAAACCGGCCGAAGGGAAATCCGTTGATCGTAAAAATGTAGCAATGGTTTTGGTCGAGCCATTTCTTGAACGCGAGCATCGTGGCGCGGTCGCTCAACTCCTGCGCGGCCTGATGGCTCAACCGCAGGCCGATGGCGTACGGCTGGTCGGGACAAACCCGTTGCCGCACCGCCAGCGTATGGGTCTGGAGCGAGTCCAATGTCTCCTGCCAGGTCTCGCCGCGATGGATGTTGGTGCAGTAAGCGAGATGCAGGCCGTGGTTCAGTTTCATCGAATGCCAGACACCATAACCTGCCGCGAGCGAAACAGGAAAGCGCGAAAAGCGGGAATGGTTTGCTAAATCAACTCACCCTTTTCCAGATGAATGGAGCGCGAGCCAAATGCCGCCGCCTTGGGATCATGCGTGACGATGATCACCGTTTTGCCGGCGGTTTTGCTCAACGATTGAAGTATGCCCATTACGTCCTGCGCGGATTGTGAGTCAAGATTGCCCGTCGGTTCATCGGCCACGATGAGGCTCGGGTCGGTCACGAGGGCGCGGGCGATGGCCACGCGCTGTTCCTGCCCGCCGGAAAGTTGACGCGGTAAATGTTTGGCGCGATCGGCCAGCCCGACCAGTTCGAGCGCGGTGTTGACCTGCTGGCGGCGTTGCGCGCCGCGAAGTC
>PLJQ01000220.1 GCA_003140275.1 Limisphaerales bacterium | reverse complement strand
CGGTGCCGATCCACTTGGTGCCGCTCTTGATCTCCGGGTAGCCACCGGCAATCGTCATGGTGATGTTCTGCGGGTACTTCAGCTCGATGCGATACTTGGTGCAGGTGTTCCAGACGGCGTTCGTGGGCGGGAACTCGCCGCGTCCTTCGATTTCCGATGGCCCGTTGTTGTCAAAGCCAAGTCCCCAANNATGTCGCAATGATGGCCGATCCAGTCGAGCAATTGTCCGCCGCCGGTGTTGTAGTTCCAGCGCCAGTTTTGGTAGACGCGGGCTTCGATGTACGGCTCCATTTTTCCCGGGCCAATCCATGTCTCATAGTCGAACCCGGCGGGCGGCGGAGTTACGGCCAGATTCCAGGCGGGCGATCCGGGTATCACTTCCGCCAAGTTAGGTTGTTTTCCGTCGGTCGAAAGCTTCGCCAGTTTCTCAAGCAGGGCCGGCGCGGTTCCGGCAAAGTCAGTGTGACCACTGGGCAAGCCGACTTCAACGTGCGTTACTTTGCCGATAAGGCCATTGCGGACAATCTCGCAGGCGTAACGAAAATGCCTTTCCGAACGCTGCCAGGAACCAGTCTGCCAGATGCGTTTGTTTTTTTGTACGGCGCGGACGATGGCCTGTTGTTCGGCGATGGTGCGGGCAAGCGGCTTCTCGCCGTAAATGTCTTTTTTGTGGTTGGCCGCTTCAGTCGCGACGAGCGCGTGCCAGCCGTCCGGCACGGCGAGCATCACGGCGTCGATGTCCGTTCGCGCCATTAACTCGTGGTAATCGTGATAAGCTTTGCAGTCCGTGTTGCCGTAATGGTTGTTGATGGTGTTTACCGCGGCGTCCAGGTGGTTCTTATCCAGATCGCAAGCCGCGACCACCTGGCAATTTTTCTGGCGCAGAAACGCTGCGGTGTTTCCGGGTCCTTGCATGCCCCAGCCCACGACGCCAAGGGTGATGCGTTCTGAAGCCGCCGGGCGGTCTTCGGCGCCAAACACACGGGCCGGGATAAATGCCGGTGCAGCGACGGCGGCTGCGGTGGTGGCGATGAAATGGCGACGAGAAATTTTAGACGTTGGCTTCATAGGGAAATAACTTTGCCCAAATGGCCGTCCACAGGAAAGCAGAAAAACCCCTCAATCCCGGGAGCTGCCGGCGGCGGTCACTGGCCGCCGCTGCCGGGAGAATGCTCCGTGAAATCAGCCGATTATTTCGCCGCGAGAGCGGCTTCGATCGCTGCCGTTACTTCGGGCGCGTCCGGCGTAGTCCTCGGCTCGAAGCGCTTGATGATCTTGCCATCCCGACCGATCAGGAACTTGCCGAAGTTCCATTTGATGTCGCCAGGGAACGGCGATTCATTGCCCGCCAGCGCAACGTACAGCGGATGGCGCTTCGGCCCGTTCACGGCGATTTTGTCGAAGAGCGGGAAGGTGACATTATATTTGCCTGAGCAGAACTCCTTGATTTCTTTATTGGTGCCGGGTTCCTGGCCAAGAAACTGGTTGCATGGGAAGCCAAGCACCGTGAAACCTTTGTCCTTGTATTTTTCGTGGGTGGCTTCGAGAGCCGAATATTGCGGAGTGAGACCGCATTTGGAGGCGACGTTCACAACGAGGAGCACTTTGCCTTTGTAGGCGTTCAACGAAGTGTCTTTGCCGTCGATGTCTTTGACTGGAATCTGGTAAAGGGATTCCGCACGGCCGGCCACGGTTTGCATAAGAATTAAGGCAACAATAATAGCGAGTGTTTTCATGGGACTAAGCATTAGCACAAACAGGTGAGTTGTCAAACTCTGTACGCTCTCCAGTTGCATAATGCCGTCAAAATGCTTTTGGTGGCCGTGGAAACGTTTATCATGCCGCCCATGTCCCGGCGCCCGACGCGGCTCATCCAATTTAGTTGCACGGTTGCTTGTTTGTTGAACACAACATTCAACCCGGCTTGGGCCAGCGAAATTACCGGTCGGTCTGAAGACCAGGAAGTCGCCGCGCAGCAAAGGCCGTTTTCGAACGGACGTTTCACTTTGGAACGGGGCGATGTCGTTGCGTTTCTCGGTGGCACGGACGTGGCAGCGGCCCAGCACACGGGCCATCTGGAAGCCCTGCTTGCCGTGAAGTATCACGGCTTTGACGTGCGCTTCCGTAACTTCGGTTGGGAGGGCGACACGGTGTTTGTGCAACCGCGCGACGTGGGGTTTCCGCCATTGCAGTCGCACCTGAAGCGGTCGCGGGCTTCGGTTATCGTCCTGCAGTTTGGCCGCAGCGAGGCGTTGAGCGGTCGCGGTTCCTTGCCCGGTTTTATTGCGGCTTATCAAAAGCTTCTCAACGAATGCGCCCGGCAGACGCCGCGGCTGGTACTGGTCACACCACCGCCGTTTGAGAAGGTCGGCGCGCTCCTGCCTGATTTGTCCGCACGCGATGGCGACCTTGCAGATTTCGCCAAGGCCATTCGCGAACTGGCGCGCCAGCGCCGGTTGCCGCTGGTGGATGTGTTCACCGAACTCGGTGGCGCATCACATCGTGGGCCGCGCCTGACGGACGACGGCCTCCAACTCACGCCGCGCGGTCACGCTTTGTTTGCCCGCGCGTTCACCCGGCAACTTGGTTTCCTCAAATTTGCCAACCTTCCGGGTGAACCGGACGGGAACGGCGTTTGGCCGAACACCGCATTTGAGCGCGTTCGTCAGGCGGTCGTGGCGAAGAACCGGCTCTGGTTCGATTACTGGCGTCCGCAAAACTGGGCGTTCCTGGGTGGCGACCGCACGAGTCAACCGAGCAGTCGTGACCATCGCGACCCGAGCATTCGTTGGTTCCCGGAAGAGCAGGAGAAATTCGTGCCATTAATTCAACAAGCCGAAGCCAGGATCAATGAGGCTGTCGGCAACATCCCACTCAAATGAAACCATTTTCTTTCGCACCGGATCAGCTCTCACCGGAATGAATAATCAGAACTACGTTGGCCCTCACTCCGACTCTCTCCGCGAGGAGAGGGAGCACCATTTTGGATTGCGGTGGCAAGCGGAGCGCGACACCGCTTTTGAGGAAGTACAGGAAAACGCGACGACTTCTCATCATGCGAAAGCGCCGTCGCCGCTGCGCTCTGCCGGCGCAGTCCATATTCTCAGGTTCAGACGTTCATCGCCCGAAATTTTGTTTCGTGGAAATCTCTTCAGGGGAGAGAAACGGGCGCTGCCCTTTAGTTAAGCGTATGAAGTCAGAGTGTACGTTCACCTTCACCCCAACCCTCTCCCTCAGGAGAGGGAGTTCCTGCTGGAACGCGTTTGGGCTGTGCGGACCATCGAATGCAAAAGGCCGCCAAGATTTGCTGAGGACAGACGCAGCTTCACCCTCTCTTGGGGGAGAGGGTTGGGGTGAAGGCGAGCATTCGTTACTAACTGATTGGCGGCACCTTCGGGGCGAGGGCGGTCGAATTTCAATTCTCTCGACTGCTCTGTTCTGGTGTTTGCTCTGCTTCATTCCCTCCGCGTTCGCAGCCAATCCAGACGATCCCGCCGCCGAACTTGCTTCGTTCCAGGTGGCCGACGGTTTCGAGGTCAGCCTCTTTGCGTCGGAAAAGGACGGTGTCGTGAAACCGATTCAGATTCGTTTCGACGCGCGCGGTCGGCTCTGGGTCATCGGTAGTACGGTCTATCCGCAGATCGAACCCGGCCAGGTGCCGAACGACAAAGTTCTCATTCTCGAAGATACGGACGGCGACGGGCGGTGCGACAAAACAACCGTCTTCGCCGCCGGCTTGATGATTCCTACCGGGATCGAATTGGGTGATGGCGGTGCGTATGTCGGCCACGGCACGGAATTGCTGTTTCTCAAAGACCACGATGGCGACGGCAAGGCGGACGAACGTCGCGTCGTGTTGCGCGGATTCGGCACCGGCGACAACCACCAGAACATTAATTCGTTTCTTTTCGGGCCGGGCGGCGAGCTGTGGTTTTCCCAGGGACTTCACACCCGTTCTCATGTGGAAACGCCGTGGGGCATCACGCGCCTCGACCAGGCGGGCCTCTGGCGTTTTTGGCCGCGCCGCTTGAAGTTGGAGGGCTTCTACGGTTCCGAGCATGAGCCGCAAAATCCATGGGGCTTTGTTTTTACCGACTGGGGCGAACCGATCGTTATCGCGGGCAACAACAGTTCGTCGATTTATCCCGTCCCCGGCCTCGTTGTGAACCATCGCGACGATCCGCCCGCGCTGATCTGGAAAAACGGCAACGGTCGCAAATCCAGCGGTGGCGATATTGTCGGCACGTCGCATTTCCCTGAGACGTGGCAGGGCGTGCTCATCCTCGGCGGCTACATCAACAACGCCGTGTGGGTGCTCAAGATCAGCGACGACGGTGCGGGCTTCAGCCTCGAAGATTTACCGCCGCTCATCAAATCGACCAGCCGCAACTTCCGGCCCGTGGATGCGAAGTTCGGGCCGGATGGCGCGTTGTATATCTGTGATTGATACAACCCGATCATCGGGCACTACCAGGCGAGCTTCCGCCATCCCGACCGCGATAAAACGCGCGGGCGCATCTGGCGAGTCACCGCGAAAAATCGCCCGCTTACGAAGCCGCCAAAGCTCGTCGATGCTTCCGTCGGAGATTTGCTTGAATATTTGAGATCGCCCGACCGGTGGACGCGGCGTTTCGCAAAACGAGTGCTGGCGGATCGACCGAGCGAGACGGTCACCACGGCGTTGAAGAAATGGACCATGCAGCCTGGCTTGTCCGAACACGCGCTGGTGGAGGCGCTCGGAGTTTATCAAAGCCATGAAGCCGTCGCGCCGGAATTGCTTGCCCGCCTTGGTCGCGCCACCAACTGGAATGCGCGCGCCTACGCCGCAAGTGTCGTTGGCGCGTGTGCGGACCGGTTGGCGGATCCGCTGGCCTTGTTGCGTCCGCTGGTGGCGGACGAGCATTCGCGTGTGCGGTTACAGGCGGTTGTCGCCTGCACCTATGTTGCCAGGCCGGAGGCGATGGAAGTCGCTGCCATCGCTGCGGATTTTCCGGCCGATAAATTTGTGACGTATGCGCTGAACCAGGCCGTCTTTGCACTGAAGCCCCAGTGGCTGCCAGCCTTCAAAGTCGGCAAACTCAATTTGGAAAACAAACCCTCACGCCTCGGCCTGCTCATCCGTGCCGACGGCACCCCGGACACGCTGAACGCGTTGCGCGAGCAAGTGAACTCATCGACGATCACGGGCGCTCGCCGCGAAACGTTTCTCAACCTGCTCGCCGAAGTGGGCAACACGAACGACCTTGCGCGCTTGCTCGACGCCAGGACATTCACCACCGGTCCAAACCACGATGCTGCTCAACAGGCGCGCGTGCTTCCCACATTGGCGGGAACGGCACGCGTCCGCAATGTGCGTCCCGCCGGCGACCTCGTGGCTGCGCTTCGCCCGCTGATCGAAAGCCCGAACGATGAATTGCGAGCCGAAGCGATCAAGCTCGCCGGCGTCTGGAAACTCGAAACTTTTCGACCCGTGACGGAAGCCGCGGCACTCGACGGCAACGCGAGTGAGAAAACGCGTCGCGCCGCCGTCGATGCCCTGGCTTCGTTAGGCGGTGACGCGAGCAAGACAACTTTGTCACGTTTGTCCACCGAAGGCCCGCCATCAATCCAGAGCGCGGCGATTGCCGCTCTCTGCGGATTGGATCTAAACGCTGCCGCCCGGCTGGCCGGCGATAGTTTCGCGCGCTTGAGCGATGAGACCGCACTCGGTGAAATCTTCACCGCCTTCCTCCAACGCCAGGGTGGAGCAGCCGCGCTTGCCAAAGTGCTTGCGTCCGCGGCGCGACAAAAACAGGCCGCCGAAGTGGGTCTCCGGGTGATGAATACCGGTGGACGGCGTAATAAAGAACTGGCCGTAATTCTCACCGATGCCGCCAACTTCAACGGCGCAGGCAAATCCATGACTCAAGCCGAAACTGTAGCTTTTGTCGCTGAGATCAACACCGACGGTGACGCGAACAGGGGAGAACGTATTTTCCGCAATCCCGGCTTGGGTTGCGTCGCCTGCCACTCCGTCAACGGTCAGGGCGGCAACATTGGTCCCGACCTCAGCGCACTCGGCACCGCGCAGCCGGTGGACTTCATCATCGGCGCGATCCTCGAACCACAAAAAGAAATCAAAGAAGGCTACGTGTCGATTTCGGTGACGACCAAAGACGGCGAGGAGTATCAGGGCTACCAGGTTCGCGAAACCTCCGACGAACTGGTGTTGCGCGACGTGCTCCAGAACAAGGAAGTCCGCCTGCGTCGTGACACCATCAAGGAGCGAAAGCAAAACGGTTCCGTGATGCCCAACGGCCTGGCGGACACGCTCACCCGCGAAGAGTTCCGCGATCTCGTCCGTTTCCTCTCCGAGTTGGGCAAACCAAAGTAGCGCTCGCATTGTCACCGGTATGGCGGGTCGGAGTCCGTGCGGCTTTTGTCGGTTTAATATTCATGGTGAAAAACTTATTAGCCATTCTTGACATGTCTGAAGGCTTGAAATAGTGGGCTTTGCTGTCAATTTTGCCAAACAACTCTCCTTCATTGGTCTTTGGAGATTGGCACGCTTTTACCTCCCCCAGTACGCCAGTCGCGGGCTCAACAGATCAGTTCAACCCAGTGTATCCATCGCGCCGCCGATTCAATCTCACTCAAGAAATCGACGCTTGTCGTCATCAGCACGACGGATACAGTGCTTCAGATTAGAAGGCTACAGGGTACTACCATGTCGAAGCGTCTCGTCATCTGGATTGCAGTTGTTGTTTGCGTGGTAGTCGGCGGCTGCTTGATATGGCAGGTCCACAATTCCAAAATTGGTTGTCCTGTAGTTGACGCGAAGGCCACAGAGGTTTTGAAGACGGTGTGTTCTTTGCAGCTTACGAATTTATGGCGGACTGTGAATGCCTCGGGCGGTCTTGTGGGTTCGCCATTCTATAGTATGCGGTGGTGGAAAGAGTATTTCATACTGAAAGAGGGCGACATTGCGGCATTGGAAACCTTATCAAGTGAACTTGGCGGAAGACATTCTAACAGGCTGTTGAACAAAAGG
>PLJQ01000437.1 GCA_003140275.1 Limisphaerales bacterium | reverse complement strand
TTTCATCCAAAGCCATACTGACTTGTACCAGCGGCGCGGGCTGAGTTGGCGAATCCGAAGGTGGCAGTGCCGGCGACAAGCGCGCCGGTTTGTTTCAGGAATTGTCGGCGATCGGCAGTCTTCATAACAAGTAAGAGGGTTTGGAATATTCATGCCATTTTCCAAAACGATTGTCACGACTTTGCAGGTCATAATTGCTCATCACGGAGAGGAAGCGGATTGAAAACGAAAAAGCCGCTGCGCGGCTTTCAACCTTCCGCGCAGCGACTTAAATTATCAACCCACCGGTACGACTAATTCAGCAGCTATAAATATTTCTAGCTGGACCGTTTGGCGTTCCAGTCGTAGGTGCGGCTCTCACCGCTCCAATCGGAGTCGATCTTGCCCTTAATGGAGTCGCCATCCAGTTTGCCTTTGAATTTCGCGACCTGGGTCTTACCATCCTGTTCGCGAGTGACCTTCAAGGTAACCTCCTTGTCTTTGACCAAGCCGTCCAGGATGGGCACTTCGTTGTCACCCAAAATCACCACGCCGACCAGCTTCTCGCCGTCCTGCTTGACCTTCAAACTGAGATCGATCGAATCTCCGCCTTCAGTGGTGAGCACCCACTTCCAGGTGCCGGTGGCGCTGCCTGCTGCCGTACTTGCCGTGGCAGAACTGTCGGCGGTTTTTTCCCGGCTGGCGTTCCAATCGTAGTTATGATCTTCCCCACCCCAATCCGATTGAATCTTTCCCTTGATCGTGTCGCCGCTCAATGTGCCCTTATATTTGGAGGTGAACTTCTGGCCGTCTCGATCAACCGGTACTTTAAACGAGAGGGCGTCGCCCGCAACTTTCCCTTCTGTAATGGGCGTTTCAATGTCGCCCATACTGACCTTCCCGGTCACGGTATCTCCCTCCTGCTTCAGGTTAAGGACGAGGCTCAAAGCATCGCCACTTTCGATGGTAATGGTGTATTTCCAGGAGCCGGTGGCACCAGTCGCGGTGCCCGCCGAAGCGCTGGGGGCGGCTCCATCCGTTTCTTTCACACGGTTCGCTTGCCAGTCCGCAGTGCGGTTTTCACCACCGTAGTTGGACTCAAGTTTGCCCTTGAGGTTGTCGCCGCTCAATGTGGCCACCACTTTCGTTGTAACCTTTTCACCGTTCCGTTCGCGGGTCAATTTGAAGGAAAGCTGGTCGCCCGTTAATTTAACTTCATCCATCGGAGTTTCATTGCCGTTGCGGCCGATGACGATGCCGCTTAACTTGTCGCCGTCCTGTTTGAGTTTGAAGGTGGATTCGATGGTTTGCCCGTCCGGTATGGTAAAGCTGGATTTCCATGTGCCGCCCGGATTACTGTCCGCAGCCAGGACCGCGGAACCCAGCCAACCTAAAGTTAGCGTCAGCGCCGCCAGGGGCAGCGATGTTTTGAACGAGAATTGTTTGAGGAATTTATCGCGAATAATCATAACTGATTTTTTGTTGGTGGTTTAACTGTTAAATGGCTTAGCCCGAACCGTGATTCACACGATTCAATATTAAAACGGCCACCAAGTCAAACAAGTTACAATCCATTTTAGCGGCCGTCGTGCCGAGCTTGGCCATGTTTAATTCGCACCCTATAAATCAACGACTTCGCTTCTCAACGAGACTCGACTGACAAGACGACGAACCGGAAAAGCGTGCAAACTGCAATGTCCCGGTGTGCATTTTGCAAGGTGAGCGCCGGCAGAAGAGGCTGCGGCGTCCTGAACTCAAAACCGGAGTGGTCGGCGGGCCGAACCAATTTTCTCTTGAAATTTGAAGCGAGAAACGGAAAGGTTGCTAAACATGGAACAAACTTCCATTCAACAAATTATGAAAAGAATCCTCGCAAGCATGCTCGCGGTTTCCGCCTTTGCAGTCATTTCCACGTTCACCGCTTCCGGCGATGATCTGGAAAGTCTCAGCGGCAAGTGGTTGTTGAAGAAAAAAAGTCCTGAAGGCCAGGCCATCACGCAGTCGATCGAAATCAAGAAGGACAAGTTCACGTTCGAGATCAAGAACAGCGACAGCAAGACCGTTTTGTACGCGGAAGGGAGCATCAAGCTGGAAAAACTGGGCGCGTTTAAGTCGGTCAAGTTTTTCAACATCAAGGCCGGCGAATCCGCTTCCCAAACCGAGTCGGTGGATGAAGAGCGGCAATCCATTTACCAACTGGGTGACGGCACATTGACGGTAGCCTCGAACTTCGACGCCGTGCGCGATGACAAGCCGAACGTTGATGTTTATACGAAGGCAGGGAATTAGCCACAGAGTCGGTCGGGGCCATTGATCGAATCGGGGTGTTTTTTGTAGGGCCGACGTGGGGAGGTTACGACTAAAACTCCGAAATCCGACGTTGACCGTAGCCTTCTTACTTCGGCTGCTGCAAAACCAATACGCCGGATGAAACCAACTGTTCTCGTCACCGGCGGCAGTGGATTCATTGGCGCATGGGTCGTGGCGGAATTGCTGCGGCGCGAATGCCGCGTCATCGTTTATGATCTGACCGATGGCGGAGCAAAGTGGCGACACCTGGTCGCAGTGTCTTCGAGCAAAGTCGTGTTCGTGCGCGGCGATATTCTGGATGCACAAGCGTTGAACCAACTGTTCGGTGAGTACCCGATAAGTCACGTTATTCACCTCGTTGGCTTGCTCACTCCCGCGTGCCAGGAGGATCCGCAACGTGGTTGTGAAATCAATGTCCTCGGCACGACGCAAATCTTCGAACTCATTCGCACCCGCAAGTCACAGATTCAAGGCGTGGCTTACGCCAGTTCGATTGCGGTTTACGGACCGGAGGGGGACGATCCCAACATCACGGAAAACGTTTCGGATGGAGGAAACTCCGCCCTCGAACCGCTGACTTTTTACGGCGCGTTCAAGCGGGCCAACGAATTGATCGCCCGGCAATACTGGGTGCATTTTGGAATCCCGTCCGTGGGATTGCGTCCGCCGTTGGTCATGGCTGGGGACGCGAGACAGGGTTGACGTCCGGACCGACATTGGCGGCACGCGCCGTCGCCGTCGGCGAATCTTATGCCGTCAGCTTTTCCGGCCCCGCCAACTTTGGTTACGTGGAGGATTCGGCCCAGGCGTTTGTCCGGTCGGCCTTGGAAATCCGCAAAGGTTCTCATACAGTCGATGTGCCGGGTGAAGTCGTCACGGTGGAAAAGATCGTCAGTCTGCTGAAACGCATCGAGCCAAAGGCTGCCTCCGGTCTGTCCATTGCCGGGCCGCTATTGCCCTATCCGGCGGCTCCGAGCCGTCGCGGAATCGAGCGGTTGTTTCCTGATTGGAAAACAACCTCGTTGGAAGACGGCTTCCGTTGCACGATCCAGCTTTATCGGAAAACTCAGTCAGGTTGAACGGTGCCAAGCGATTCGGTCATCGCAATGACCGAATTTTCTGCCGCCTGAATGCTTGCCAGCGTGCCGTCAACCGGCGACTCGACGGGCACGATGGCTTTCTCCGTTTCGACCTCCACAATGGTTTCGCCGAGCTTGACGGTGTCGCCGACCTTTTTCAGCCAACGAACGACGGTGGCCTCCGTGACTGTCAAGTCTTGATTGGGCATGACGATTGGAACGCCGGTGACAGTCGGCTTCCTGGCGGGCGCAACCGTCGCCGGTGTGGGGCGTGGCTTCGGCGCGGACAAATGGGCGACTGTGACGGCATTTCCATGCGGCTGCGCGCCGTGACCGCTCAAGCGTCGCGGAATCAAAGGTTGCCCGGCGACCACGGCTTTGGCAGCAGCCACAATTTTCTCTACGGAGATAATGATTGCGTTCTCCAGTGGCGGGCTGAACGGTTGCGCCACCGGATCGGGATGAAGTCGTCCCACCGGCGCCACAAGTTTGTCAAATGCCTGTTCCATCACGGCGGCGGAAATCTCGGCGCCCACGCCGCACATGGCATAAGCCTCGTCCACGATCAAAAGCCGTCTCGTCCTGGCGACACTTTCCAGGATGGTTTCCACGTCCAGTGGCACGATGGTCCGCAGGTCGATGATCTCGCACGAAACTCCTTGTTCTTCCAAAGTCGTGGCGGCTTCAAGACTGCGATGCACCATTACGCCGCAGGTCACCATCGTTAAATCTTCCCCCGAACGAACAATCGCCGCCTGACCAAACGGAACGAAGTGTTCGCCCACCGGCACCAGGCCCTTGCTGCTGAAAAGAAGTTTGTGCTCCAGAAAAATCACCGGGTCGGAACAGCGCAGCGCGGTTTTGATGAGGCCCTTGGCGTCGGCGGGGTTCGACGGTACGACGACGATAAGTCCCGGACAATGCGCCCAGATCGGGTAATAGGTTCCGCTGTGATGAGGCCCGGCATTTTTGATTGCGCCAATGCTGGCGCGCACAACCATCGGGACATTGATTTGTCCGTTGCTCATGTAACGCAGCTTGGCCGCTTGCTGGACGACCTGACTGGCCGCTTCGAAAAGAAAGTCGATGAACATAAGGTCCGCGACGGCGCGATTGCCGGTGGCCGAGGCGCCGACGGCGGCGCCGGTGAAACCCAATTCGCAAATAGGCGTATCAATCACCCGTTGGCCGCCGAACTCCTTCCAAAGTCCCTTCGTGTGAGCGAAACTGCCGCCCCGTTCGCCGATGCCTTCCCCCAGATAGAGGATGTTGGGATCGTGCCGCATTTCCTCCGCGAAACCGTCGCGCACGGCATCCAGCCAGCTTTGTTCCACGGTTTTGCGCGCGGGTCGCCCGCTCGTTATGTAAATGAGCGGCGGGTTGACAGGGCTGGCCCAAACGTGATCGTTGGCGGTGCGCGCGTCCGGCAACGGCGAGGCTTCAGCGAACTCAACGGCGGCCTCAATGCGCCTGGCAACTCGCTCGTCGATTTCTTTGAGTTGCTTGGTCGTCGCCAAGCCTTCAGCAACCAGCCATTTGCCAAACCGCAGAATCGGGCAGCGGTTTTTCCAGGCGTCCAATTCATCTTGCTGACGGTAAGTGCCGACCAGCGGATCGCCTTCGTGATGTCCAACGGTGCGATAGGTCTTGGCCTCAATCAAAGTCGGCCCGCCGCCCTGTCGGGCGCGTTCCACGGCTTGACGCGTGACTTCCCAAACCGCCAGCACGTCATTGCCGTCCACTGCCATCCCCGGCAATCCATACGCGGCAGCGCGGCTGGCGATCTCTGGATTTTTTGTGGCCAACGTCAGCGGCGTGGCCGTGGCGTAAAGGTTGTTTTCACAGACGAAAATGACCGGAGACTTTTGGGCCGTTGCCAGGTTGACCGACTCGTGAAATGCGCCATGATTCGTCGCGCCGTCGCCGAAAAAAGCAACCGACACCTGGTCCGTCTTACGCACTTTCGCGCCGAGGCCAACGCCGACCGTCGCGGGAATGCCGCCGCCAACGAACCCATTGGTGCCGAACAATCCAACGCTTGGTTCATAAAGGTGCATGCTCCCTCCACGACCACCGCAGCAACCGCTCGCCTTCCCATAAAGTTCAGCCAGCACGATTTTCGGATCAACACCCTTGGCGATGGCATGGCCATGTCCGCGATGGGTGCTCGTAATCCAATCATCCCGACGCAAATTCGCGCAGACGCCGACGGCTACCGCTTCTTCGCCCACGTAAAGATGAATGAATCCTGGCATCCGCCCGGCCTTGTATTGTTTTTGCGCGGCAAGTTCGAATCGCCGGATCAACACCATTTGTTCGTAAAGTGCGAGGCTGGCGGCAGGCGCTGGAATGGCTGTTTCTGACGCAGAACGGATGGTTGATTTCATGTTATTGGCTTCGGGCGACATTTCATTCAATTCACGCTCCGCTGTCAAAAAGGAATGTTGCTTGTGAAGGAAATTGGTTTGAGTTACAAACGCCGCCACAGCCAATGCACAATTCAACTCTTTCTCCTGCCTCGATGAAAATGTTTATTCTGTTGGCCGGTCTGGCATCGTTCTGTGTTGCGGATATAACCGCAGTTGGAGGCGAAGCTTCGCCGGTCAAACATCGCATCATGTTTGCCGAGTATGGCAACGGTCCGAACCGGCTCGTCGAAGTTTCGGCGGATGGCAGGCTGGTTTGGGAACACAAGTTTCCAAGCATCGCTGTCATCTTCAATGTCTTGCCCGACGGCCACATTCTTTATGCTTGTGGCGGCAAACCAACGGGGGTTCAGGAAATAAATCGCCAGCATGAAGTGGTTTGGAATTACGAAAGCAAATGCCCGCAAGTGCTCGGTTGTTCCCGCCTGCCGAACGGAAACACGCTGCTGGGCGAGCAAGGACCTTGCCGGGCGGTCGAAGTGAATCCCAAAGGCGACGTGGTTCGGATTACCAAACTGACCACCAGCGTGGAGGGCTATCATTTGCAAGTCCGCAACGTTCATCAACTGGCCAACGGCAACATTCTGGCGGCGCACGAGGGCGAGGGTGCCATCCGCGAAGTCAATCCCGAAGGCCGCGTTGTTTGGGAGCACGCGAACGTGGAAAATACCGGCGATGCATTGCGGCTGGAAAACGGCAACACACTTATCTCGTGTGGAACGCAAAAGCGCGTCATCGAAGTGACGCCCGATCACAAGGTGGCGTGGGAGTTTGGAGCGAAGGATGCGCCGGAGTTGAACCTGACCTGGATTTCGAGCATTCAACGGCTCAAAAACGGAAACCTGATCGTAGGAAACTTTCTGCGTGGTCAGGAAGGCAACGGAGTTCATGCCTTCGAAGTCACGCGCGACAAGCGCGTCGTCTGGACATTTGCCGACCATCAAATGCTGAAATCCCTGACGACAGTGCGCGTGTTGGAGGATTGAGTTGGAAGGTTTTGTCCTGCTCTGGAGAAGGGTCAAGAGTTGACCCTGTGGACTGTAAACATTGTTAAATGGGAGAGGTGCCTTTCATTTAGCACTTCCGATAAAATCCTTTCCTTTCGGCTGAAGAGTCAATTCAAGTTTGTTGGTTATTCCCGGCGAAAGTTTGAGGCGAATGTTCCGATCCCACATGCTATCGACGGGCACTTCGAATTGAGGGTGTTCAATATCCAAATGACGGGCAAAAGCTGGTAGATTCCGAATGGCGACGGCTCCGTTTTTATCCGTTTTGCCTGAATAAGGAAGTTCAGGAAGCGGAGACAGGGTTCGGAAGGGTTCTTCGCTGGAGTGTTTCATCCAACCAAAGATTCCGCCCATCCGCAGGATATTGGGAGACACGTAAGCGGTGGCTCCGACAACCGGCTTTCCCGATTTTGTTTTGGTTGTCACCTCTAAGGTCGCAGTGGGTTCAGTCACCACTTCAATTTTGGTAACTGGCGCCCCAAGCGAAAAAGGTTGCGGCACCCCGATGACCAAACCAGTCACCAACTGAGAGTTAATGCGGTTCTTAGGCTGACCTCCATTTTGGGAAATGAACCCATCGCCGTGGACAACCACATCCACTTCGCCGGGGGGAATGGACTCGAAAACGAAGGTTCCATCCTTAGCTATCGGTCGGTAACTTTTCCAAAAATAAAAATAACCATATTTTTTCCATACATCGTCCATGTCTTCAGGAACGAGCCAAGCTGGAAACTCTTTGGGACGCACGCTGATCAGGACCCGGCCATTCTTAACGGGCCTGGGCACTTTGTCGTCGATATGTCCCTCCAGACGAATGCCCGACTTCATTTCCAATGCGAAATTGCACGGTTTCCCACGTTCGGCGGTGAAGGCCAAGCTTTCGCTATAGACAATCTGCCCCGAGGGCAGCCGTCCCATGAGTTGAAGGAGGTGACCACCAGGCGAGAGGTTCTGAAACGCGAACACGCCGTCGGCCTTTTTCAGCCAATCTTCCGGACGCAGCCCTTCGCTGACATTGGGAACGAGTTCGATCACTGGTCGGCGGTCATTGCCGAAATAACCCGAGACCTCCAAACGAATGCCTCGTGTCAATTGAATCGGTTTCGCTGTGCCATCCACAGGATATTCGGTTGGCCGCGCTCGGGAAAAATCCGGGTGGACCACCGAAAAGCTGATTTCTACGGTCAGTAATTTCTCCTCCGGAAAAGCCTCCACAGGATATTTCACGTAGGCTTTTCCTTCGCGATCGGTGGTGACGTTAGAAGGGACGCCGTGCGACTTTGGATTCCAACTGTAATGGGAGGCCCGATTCCCTTTGACCCGAAGCCCGTCGGGCTGAATGGTTGCTCCTTCAATCGGCTTGCCGTCTTCGTCCTCAACCACGACCAATACTTCTTTGAATTCAATCGTCGTCGAAATTTTTGAGCGAGCCGGACTGGTTTTTGAAAACTCGCAACCGGCGCTCATCAGGAATAACAATCCCACCAAGCCAAATCCCATCACTGAATGTCTCCAATTCCATGAGCCCACTTCCTCTTGGTTAAGATGATTCAACCGCCGCGCGATTTGAGAACTTCCATTCAGCGTAAGTTTCGTCTCAACTGCGGGCAAACCCAGCACCTGCAACGCAAGCCGGGCCAACAATTGGGCATAGGAATCTTGATCCGCCAATTGTCCCGAGGCGATGCGGTCGGCTTCCTGTTCACAAGCGAGGTTGTGAACGGCCGGAACCTTCCACACGAGCGGATGAAACCAGCAGACGGCCTTTATCCATCGCCAAGCCACACACCAAACCAGGTCGTTCTGGCGTAGGTGCGCAACTTCGTGGCTCAAGAGCGCGGCGGCTTCGCCCGGCGACAAATGTTGCGCCAGCGTTCGCGGTAGAATGATCGTTGGTTTTAACAGGCCGCAAACAAACGGAGAAGTCACCGCATCTGAAATTTGAATATCCACCTTCCGCCGAACATGGAGCCGAATCTGAATTTGTTTGGCCAGTCGCTGAAGGTCTGGCGCCGACTGGCAGGTTTCTTTTCGCAAACGGGCAAGTTGAAGATGCAATCTGACAAGCCGGATTGCTCCACAGACGCTGCCCACCGTCCAGATCACCATGAGAATGCTTTCCCATGAGACTGGCTTTGGTGGCGGTAGAGATTGGAGGGAATTTGCACTATTGGAAGTCGGGCTGGCCGCGACCGACGCTGGCAGCGGCTGCGCCACTGATGCTGCAGGCCGGGTTGGATTGACGGCGGCGACCGGGGAAATGGAGCCGGCAAATTCGGTAGTGGAAGCAGCTTCGCTGGTGATCGGAATCTTGAGTCCGGGGACTTGGAAAAAATGCAGCAGCGGCAGAACCAGGCCAAAACAAAGAATGCTGCGCCAGAGAATCAACCGCCAGCGGGCATGACGGCGACACAACATCCAATGGGCCATCCAGCCCAATGCGAGCAGACAAGTCCATTTGAACAGGATTACGAGCCCCGGCGAGGCAAGCAAGAGAGGCAGATTCACTTAGATTTCCTTTTTGGTTTCCTGGACGACAACCCGGCGGCGGTTTGACTAATGAGTTTCAGGTCGGCCGGTTTGATGTCGGCGGTTTCCACCAATTGGGCAACTAATTCTCGGTGGGAACCTCCCGCAAAAACCCTCGCCAGGGCGTGTGTCATGGTTTGGAGCAAAGTGGCTTTGGGAACGCAGGCCGCATAATAAAAGGCCTTCCCCTGCAACTTTCGAGTGATGTGTCCCTTTTCGACAAGGTTGACCAGAATCGAGCGCAAAGTCGCGTTTTCAATCGACCACGAGAAACGGGTTTGAATCTCCGCGGGTTTCAATTCGCCCCGTTCCCAAAGAATTCGCAAGGCCTCCAGTTCGTTTTGATTCAGAGAAATCATTCGTATGTGTGAACAATTCACACATACCGTCCCGGCTGTCAAGTGAATTGTATGAAATGTTCACACTTTTGGCGGCGGCTCGAAAGTCGGGTTAACGAACTGTTTTCATGTACGACGCAACCCGTTGGTTGAAAAGGAGCGCAACCGCAAACAGAAGTTTCTGGATTGTGGATTGTAGCTTGGCAGTTTAACAATCAGCCATTCTGCGTGACTGAAAAAACCATTATCCCTTTGGTTGCTCCGCTTGCCCTCGATCAAGAGCGAATTCGGAAGAAGATCGCCGGGCGGATTCTGCCGTTCGTCTTCATTCTCTACATCATCTCGTACCTGGACCGCGCGAACGTGGCGTTCGCCAAGTTGAACATGTCGGAGGATCTCAAGTTTTCGGAGGCGGTCTTTGGTTTTGGCGCGGGCATTTTTTTCATCGGCTATTTGGCGTTGGAAATTCCGGGTGCGCTGATCGTGGAACATTGGAGCGCGCGAAAGTGGTTTGCGCGGATTCTTATTACCTGGGGATGTTGCACGGTGCTGGTCGGGTTGGTGCGAACTCCATTTCAATTTTATGCCGCGCGCTTTCTCCTGGGCGTGGCGGAGGCGGGATTTTTCCCCGGCCTCATTGTGTATTTCACGCATTGGTTCAGGAGCCGCGACCGGGCGCGGGCGCTCTCCGGCATGATCATGGCGATCCCGTTTGGACTGGCGTTGGGCGCGCCGGTGTCCGCGCTCATCCTGCAAGTAGATTGGTTGGGGCTGGCCGGCTGGCGTTGGGTATTCATTCTTGAAGGGTTGCCGGCGGTGGTTTTTGGCGTGATCACGCTCTTTTATCTTACGGATTTTCCACGCGATGCAAAATGGCTTGCGCCTCGCGAACGCGAATGGATCACGGCCGAACTCGAAACGGAAAAGCAACAGAAGAAAGCGCCCGGGCGCATCACCGTCTGGCAGGCGTTGCGCCAACGCAACGTCTGGTTCTTGGCGTTCGCACTCTGTGCCGCCAACGCGGGTGGTTATGCATTTGGCTTTTGGTTGCCGACAACCATCAAGAACGCTTCGGGGGTTTCCGCTTCGGCGGCGGCGGCATGGACGGTGTTGCCTTATGCCTGCGGGGGGATCGCCATGTATCTGGCCGGACGATCTTCCGACCGCACCGGCGAACGAAAACTGCACACCTCGATCGGGCAGGCCATGACGGCAATTTTTCTGGCCTTGAGCACGGTGCCGGGACAGTCGTTTCCGATGGTGATGTTCTGGCTTTGCCTGACGGGCGCAGCGGCGTATTCTTGGCCGCCGCCCTTTTGGGTGTTGCCCACCCTGACGCTGACTGAAACCGCTGCCGCGGCGTCGATTGGCCTGATCAATTCCGTCGGGAATCTCGGCGGATTCATCGGGCCTTATATTTTCGGGTGGCTGCGCTCCCAAAAAATTTCCCACAACTCCAGCCTGCTTTTTCTGGCGTCCTGTTACATGCTCGCGGCGATTCTGGTGCTGGCCGTTCGCGTACGAGGCAAAGCGCCTTCGGATGCAAATACTCAAGCCAATCAAACTCTATGAAAGTAAATCTGGAAGGGAAAGTGGCGCTGGTTACCGGCGCGGCGCGGGGCATTGGCCGGGCCATTGCCGACATGCTGGCGGCGAACCAGGCGCGCGTGGTTTATGCGGACATTGATTTCGAAACCGCGCAGCAGTCGGCAGCCAGCATGCCCGGCAGTCAGGCGTTGCGAATGGATGTCGGCGATCCTGATGAAGTGGAACGGGGAGTTGTGGCGACGCTTGCGAAGTTTGGCCGGCTGGACATCCTGGTGAATAATGCCGGCATCAACACGTTGCATGAGCGGGTCAACATCGACCAGTTTCCGTTGTCGGAATGGGACCGGATTTTGAAAGTCGATTTGACCGGACTCTTTCTGGTCAGTCGCTTGGCGGTACGACCGATGATCCGGCAAAAATCGGGGCGCATCATCAACATCGCGTCGGTGGCGGGACTGGTGCCGTTGCGATTACAGAGTGCCTACGTGGCCGCCAAAGCCGGCGTGGTGAACCTGACGCGTTCCATGGCGTTGGAACTGGGACCGCAAGGAGTGCTGGTGAATGGAATCGCGCCGGGATCGACCATGACCGAAGGGACGAAACAATTATTTTACGGTGAGGACGGAAAGTTCAAGGAGAAGGTCGCCAGCCTGATTGCGCACATTCCGCTGGGGCGTCCTGGCACGCCGGAGGAAATCGCCCACGCCGCCCTCTTTTTGGCCGCGCCCGAAAGCTCCTACATCAACGGCCACATCCTCACAGTCGATGGCGGCTGGACGGCGGGCTACATGCGGGAATTTTGAGGGTGCCGATGGAGGGAGCGAAGCCAGATCAAGGGCTTGCGTGACCCTGCGAAAATGTGCGTTGTGATACCATAAACACGCGTGATTTTGCACCTTGGCCAGGTTTGACGATCAAGCCAGCGAATCGCGCACCAAAACGCGCGTTCCGTGTAACAACCTTTTAACAACAGAGACGTGAGGTGAGAGGGGGGCGTGGGGGGTGCGATGCGGCAATGGGGTAAGTTGAAGCCATGGATTCAATGGAACGAAAAAATTTGGCAAAAGGGTCAAGCGGTGAACTCCGTTTGAGGAGTCTTGCATCCACAAGGCGAAAGGGATTGATGAGCACGCTGCCGGGATACGAAAAGAAGTTTGCTGATTTCATGCGGCTTTGCGCAGAGTCCAAAGCGAAATGCTTACGCATAACAACCACGTGCCCTTGGTCTCTCGGAGACACTCACGAGGAGTTAATCGAGAGTCTGACTCGTTTTGCATGAGTCACACGTATTCCGCATGAGGGGACCTCCGAGAACTCCTATCTTGGAAACGCAATACTGAAAAAACCGATGAAACCATATCGATCGCTTTCTGGAATTAGGGCTTCCGGAAGTGCCAATAAAATTGGGTTCAAGGTTAGAGACAGTCTCGGAGTGGCGCACCTAACCTGAATACGTCATAGTTG
>PLJQ01000476.1 GCA_003140275.1 Limisphaerales bacterium | reverse complement strand
CCGTTGATCATCGTCGTGTGCGAGTCCGTGCCGACCAAGGTGTCGGGGTAGTAGAGGGTTGCGGGTTGAGGGTTGCGGATTGAGGGAGCAAAAAGGACGCCTTTGGCCAGATACTCCAGATTCACTTGATGCACAATGCCGATTCCGGGCGGGACAACTTTGAATGTATCGAAGGCCTGCATGCCCCATTTAAGAAACTGGTAACGCTCGCGATTGCGTTGGAATTCCATCTCCAGATTTTTGCGCAACGCATCCGCGCTGCCGGCAAAGTCCACCTGCACGGAATGGTCCACCACCAGATCCACCGGCACGAGCGGCTCGATGATTTTCGGATTCTTGCCCAGCTTCTCCACGATGCTCCGCATCGCCGCCAGGTCCACCAATAACGGCACTCCGGTAAAATCCTGCAACACGATGCGGGCGACGATGAACGGAATTTCCTCCGTGCGCGCGGCCTTGGGCTGCCACTGCGCGAGTTCTCTGACATTTTTCTCGTTTACTTTCTTGCCGTCGCAATTCCGCAGCACGGCCTCGAGCACCAGCCGGATGGACACCGGCAACCGTGAAACCTTGCCGATACCCGCCCTCTCCAAAGCCGGCAGGGAGTAAAAACTGCCCGGTTGACCGTTGCCGGAATCGAATTTCTGAAGTGAATTAAACAGGTTGTGTGGTTCGTTCATACAGTCGTCATCATCTCGCCAGAATTCGTTGTAGCGAGAAATCAAAAGTGGGCTTTGGCCAGGCTCGTGTCAAGCGATGCGGAATCGGCGACTGAAACCTTGCACCAAAAACCGCCCCACATTCCGTCCTCAAACCCCTCTCGCCAGGAAAGTTTGTTGCCGGACATCAGTCTGGGCCCTTCAAGTCTTTGCTTGCCCAGCGCCGATCGACGTCGGCGGCTACGGTTCAAGGCGTGATTATTTCAACTTCGCCAGTACTTCCTTGATCTTGTTGGTGTCGGGCAGGTCTTTTGGCGTGGGGGTCTGCTCGCTGTATTGAACCACGCCCTGCTTGTCGATGACGAAGGCCGCGCGCGCGGAAGTGTCCCCCACCCCGGCCAGCATTGGGAAAACAACGCCATATTTCTTTATGACCTCTTTGTTAAGATCGCTGGCGAGCGTGATGCCGATCTTTTCTTTCTGCGCCCAGGCTTCCTGCGCGAACGGTGAATCGACACTGATGCCGATCACCTCGGCGTTCAAGCCGGTGTAGGCATGTAAGCCCGCCGTAACGTCGCACATCTCCTGTGTGCAAACGCTGGTGAACGCGAGCGGGAAGAACAGCAGGACGGTGTTCTTCTTGCCGGAATTATTGCTGAGCTTCACGTCCACCAGGCCGGAAGCCTGCTTGGATTTCAGAGTAAAATCAGGAGCTTTTGAGCCGACAGGGATTGCCATAAATGTAATTCGTTAATTGGTTGAATCGTTAATCTGTTAAACCGTTTCGTGGGTGCGTTTATAAATCCGGGGCAGGTTCGTGTCAAACGGCGATTCAGCACGTTTCGCTGCTTGCCACTTGCGGGTTAAGCAGCCTTCCGCTACTGTCGGTCACAATCAGCAAAAGGACAATTATGGCAAAGACTGGAACGGTTTGGGCGTTCGACTTGGGCAAAGGATCAATCGGCGAGGCTGTCTGGCTCAACGACGAGTTCCTTCACAAAGCTTCATTACGTATCCCAGATAAATTTGCGGAAACCAAAACCGCTGCTGGCCGACGACGAATGTCGCGCACGCGTGAAGCGCACAAGGCGCGCGAGCAATGGCTAGACACGGTGTTGCAACAGGCGGGCATTGAACCGCTGAAAGGTCGGCGCACCCAAAAAGTTGACGACAAATGGCAATCCGTACCAGAAACCGAAGCGCAGAAACAAAAGCGTGAGCTTTTGGAACGCGAATTTGCCAAACCGGGTGACCCGACTTGCTACACGTCTTGTCTGCTTCGCATCAAATTGCTGCGTGGTGAAAAACTTGAGCCGTGGCAAATCTACAAGGCGCTTCATTCAGCGATTCAACGGCGTGGTTAAGACTTCACCCCCCGGAGAAGTCGGGTCAACATCTACCAAATCAGCCGCATCCGTCAAGCCGACTCTAGCTGACTTCTCCGGGGGCTGAAGTCAAAACGAATGGCGGACGAATCGTTGCGGTCNNGACCGCAACGATTCGTCCGCCATCTGTTCAGAAACATCCCCGGCAAAAAGCATCTAACAACAAAATCGACTCCGAGCTTTTTAGAAACTCTTCGCGCCCGTTCGCGCGTTTCGCGGCTGACTCTTCGGCTCGCCGGGAGCCCCGTCCAACCCCGTTGACCTGCTCAACTTTTAACTGGCCGCTTTCGTGCGGCGGATTTATATTTAACCCGTGGTCGCAGGTGCGGCCAAAGTCAACGGGTCAACCATCATCCGGGGTCTTATGAAAGTTCTGTTGGTCAGTCCGCAAACGCCGGACACATTCTGGAGTTTCAAGCATGTCCTGCGTTTTGTTTCCAAGAAGTCCACGTTTCCGCCGCTGGGGTTGCTCACGGTGGCGGCCATGTTGCCGCCCGACTGGGAACTCAAGGTGGCGGACCTGAATGTGACGCGGTTACGCGAGGAGGATTTGCGCCGGGCGGACGTGGTGCTAATCAGCGCGATGCTGATCCATGAAGCGTCCGTGCGGGAGGTGGCGGCTCGGTGCGCGGCCCTGGGCAAACGAGTGGTTGGAGGCGGGCCGCTGTTCACCACCGGGCACGAGTCGTTCCCCGAGATCCAGCATTTCGTGCTGGGAGAGGCGGAGGAGCTGATGCCGCAACTGGTGGCGGACCTGCAGTCGGGCCGGCTGCGGCGGATTTATCAGGCGACGAACCGGCCGAGCCTGGCGCTCACTCCGGTGCCGCGCTGGGACCTGATTGACTTGAAACAGTACGTGACGATGGCGGTGCAGTTTTCGCGCGGGTGTCCGTTCGATTGCGAGTTTTGCGANNGACGATAATTTCATCGGCAACAAAACACGGACGCGGGCGCTGCTGCATGAGTTGATCGCGTGGCGGCGGCGCACGCAGCCGGAGATGGGTTTCCTGACGGAGGCATCGGTGAATCTGGCGGACGACGCGGAGTTGCGGGCGTTGATGGTGGCGGCGGGATTCACGAAGGTGTTTGTGGGCATCGAAACGCCGGCGGCGGCCTCGCTGGCGGAATGTCACAAGGTGCAGAACCAGGGGCGCGATCTGGTGGCGGCGGTGCAGACGTTGCAGCGGGACGGCTTGCAGGTGATGGGCGGGTTCATCGTGGGTTTCGACAGCGATCAGCCTGATATCTTCAAGCGGCAGTTCGAATTCATCCAGCAGTCGGGCGTGGTGACGGCGATGGTGGGTCTGCTCTCGGCGCTGCCGCAGACCCGGCTGTATCAGCGCTTGAAACGCGAGGGCCGGCTGGAGACGAAGAGTACCGGCAACAACACGGATGCGACGCTGAACTTCCAGCCGAAGTTGAACCGGGACTTTCTGCAATCCGGCTATTGCGAGCTGATGAAGAAGCTTTACGAACCGCGCACGTATTATCAGCGCATCCGGACGTTCATGAAGCATCATCGGCCGACCGGGCCGGGCTTGCGGTTGTCGCGGGCGGACGTTGAGGCGTTCGTGAAATCGTTCTGGCTGCTGGGCGTGTGGCATTGCGGGCGCGTGGCGTATTGGCGGTTTTTCTGGAGCACGCTGTTGCGGCGTCCCCGGCAGTTCCGTTACGGCATGGAACTGGCGATCGTCGGTTACCACTTCCGCCGCGTGGCGCAGGGGCTTCGTTAAAACTCAGGCGACTCCTCCCCCAGCTCGCTCCTCCATCGGATGGAGGAGAGNNCGGAACCGTCAAACTCCGGGAGTCTCTCCAGTAGAACTGGAGGATTTATTTTTTATTAAGCGTCCAGAAACTCACCCTCGAATTATGACAAATCGAAAGTTTATCCACCTGATCCTCTGCCATCACAACCCGAATTTCTTGCGCCCCTCGTTCGTGAGTTGGTTGGAACTCCAGCCGGGCTGCCAGGTCTGTTCGACGACCACCCTGCGCACGCCGGGCACCTTCATCAGACGCTCCCGCACGGGCATGGAAAACGTGGGATGCACCGAAATCGAGCCATTGGTAAAGTAACCAAGTCGCGGACGCCCGCGATGCGGCATCGCCATCACGACCGTCACCACGTCGCCCCGCGCGCGCACATCGTACACCAGCCCGAGGTCCACCACGTTGATTTCCGCCGTGTAAAGTTGCGCGTCTTTGCAGTCGCGCAAGGCGTCCCACAACACCTTCTTGGGAATCGGACTGTCTCCCGCCTCTCCCCGCCGCGCCAGTCGTCCCGGAGATTCCTTCGCGGTGATTCCCTTCGGCACGTCGCCCGCCAAGGCGACCAATGGATTCACCAGCCGGCGACGCAACTCCTCGATCATGCGCGGCCCTTCCGCCTCCGTAAACGGCAGGGCGACGTAGGCGTTCTTTTCATGGAGGACAGCACCAACGGGCAAATGCTTGCCCGGCAGCGGATACCGGCTCCACAGTTGGCCATGCCAGCGATAGGACATCGTCGGCGCACCGGAATGTTTCAACTCCGGCAATCCTTCCGCCTTGTGTTCCAAGAACAGCGCGATAAACGAGTCCTTGCTCTCTTTGTTGAAAAAGCCGACCGCCCACAGGTCGTCCTTGTGCTGTGCGTCCACTTCCCCGGTGCGCAATTGCCCGTCCGGCCCCATCCACACCCTGTCCGTGAATGAGTGTCCGGAGAACACCCACTCGTCATCCCGCAATCCTTCCGCCTCAAAACTCTTGACCGCTTCCATGCGGCCCGACTTATCGAACCAGGGCAAGCCGGCATAGAAGCGGTATTCCACGTCGATATTGAGCCGACTAGGCGAAAACAGCGGATGCACCGGCGAATACGGAAATCCCCACCGTCGGACAGTCGTACACAACGGCCCGCGCACCACTTCGTAATCCGGACACGTGTCCCACAACGTGATCCGCAGTTTCTGGAAACTACCCGAGTCCACGTAGTCGTGCGCCCAATCGATTCCCGGCGGCTCACCGTGTCCCTCGCCCCCGGAGAACAGTTCCAGCCCATGCTCGCGCTTGAGCGTCATCCGTTCAAGTTGCCCCATCTGCCGCGAGAGCGACGCCTTGTAAAACTCGTTCTCGATGTCCAGTCCGAACCCTTCGCCCGTTGTCACCAGATCCGAAGGATACTCAGGCAACTCCGCGTCCGGATTTCCGTAAAACACCACAAACGTGTGCTTTTGATTTCCCGGTGCGTCGGCCATGAACAGCAATTTGCAAAAGCGCTCGTTGCCTCGCCGCACCTCACCATACACCTGACAAGGAACTTCCTCCAACGCACCGGTTACTCGTGCCACGCGCAATTCTCGAGTGAGCGATGTCACTTGTTCTGCCGGAAAACTCAGCAATACCTCCACCGGCTCGCGGGTCCGCTCCTGTCCGATTGTTTCATCGAGCGTCAGGACCTTGCAGTGCTTCCATCCCCGCGCCCAATTCCTCCACGGCAACGGGAGTGATTCCACTGCCTCGAACCGCGAAGCGGCCACGAGTGGAGTTCCGGGACTCTCTTCCTCTGCCTGCGCCTGAATCGCCGTGCTCCGCAACGAATGCGCCAGCGCGCGCGCCAGCCGGAAGTCCTTCCGCTGCCACGCTGCTTCAAGCAACTTCATCTTCTCTTCAAACCGGTCGGTGCGCTCCCAATAGGTCGTCTGCTTGCCAGTTTGAATTGTATCAGCCGTTGTGTTTTTGGATTTCTCTGGGGTCGCCTGCGCACGGAACTGGGCCAACCCCGGCAGCGACAAGCCCGCAAAACCAGACAACCCAATCCCCAGAAACGTCCGACGCTTGATCGGCGAGGAAGCAGTATTGGAAGCGTCAAGTTGTTCTTTGGTCGGCATCTTGGTTCGGCGCGAACGTATAACTCGCGTCGTGTTCGACCGCGAGATTTATTTCCGAAATCTTTCGCCCAAACCTGGACGAACAGTCGACGGCGACAACATGCATGTCAGCCGCACTGGCGACCGAAAGAGCGGCAAGACAGAGAAACAGGGGCAGCAGAAGGTGGAGCGGGATTATGGCCCGGGTGTGAGCGGCGCGGCCTTTTTCGGATGAAGCAATCCAGAGCATGAGACTGGCGCGGATTGTATTTCAATGCGTTACAAACGTAAATCTGAAAGAAGAGACGCAACAGTTTCATCTGGCGTGGGTCAACACGACACGGCGAAAGTGATTTCGCCAACGTCGTAGCCGCTGCCGCAACGAAGCGGATTTCAACCGCAGAAACTCCTCCTCGTTCCGCCTCCTGACTCCGGCAGCTACATTTTGAGAAATGCTCGAAGTCCTGTCGGTCAGCGCTACAACGCAGCCAAGACTTCCTCCGCGTGTTCCTCTGGTTTTACTTTGGGCCAGATTTTCTTGATCCGTCCATCTGGCCCGATCAGGAACGTCACTCGGTGCGTCCCCATATACTTGCGGCCCATGAAACTTTTCTGACCCCAAACGCCATAGGCTTCGACAATCATTTTGTCCTCGTCGGCGAGGAGCGTGAACGGCAACTTAAATTTCTCCACGAATTTGTCGTGCGATTTGACCGGGTCAGTGCTGACGCCAAACACGACCGCACCTTTCTTCTTGAACACGGCAAAGTGATCGCGAAACGCGCAGGCTTCCTTCGTGCAACCGGGCGTGTCGTCCCTGGGATAAAAGTAGAGGATGACGTTTTTGCCTTTGAAGTCCGTCAGCGAAGCTTTGCCGCCGCCGTTGGTCAACGCGGAGAACGCCGGCGCTTTGTCTCCTTCCTTCAGTTTGAGTTCGATTTCTTTGGCCATATAACTTTTTCGTTTGTTACGGTTTAACGTGAAACGCTCCCCTTGCCCCGCCCTGGACTTGAAGTTCGGCTCCAACGGAGGTCGGACGTCCCCTTGCCACGTCCCGCTCTCCCGGGAGAGGAGGAAGCTTCGTCAGTCCTCAGCAAATCCTGGTGGTCTTTTGCCTTTGCCGCTCCGCACCGTTCAAGCGCGGCCAAGCAGGCACTCCCTCTCCTCGGGGAGAGGGCTGGAGTGAGGGCGGACGTACAGTCTGATTTCATACGCTTGACTAAATGGCAATGGAGAGGGTGGCTGATGATCGGGTGAGGAGAAAATAATACTTCATTGGCTTATTCTAAACCTTCAACTTTGAACTCGCCTCCGCCTTGGGGCTGGCGCTCAACTGACGAATCCCATCATAAACATAAAGCAGGCCGGAGCCGCCAGTAAAGACTGCCGCGCCAACATTCCAAATGAAGAGCCAATGCGCGTCCCAGCGCAACAACGTCCAGAGCACGACGGTCATTTGCAGCACGGTGGCCACCTTGCCGATGATTCGCGGATGAACAATCACCTTCCCGACCGTGAAGTGAATCACCACCAGACCGATCAAGATGATCACGTCCCGACCGATGATGGTCATCGTCAACCACAGCGGAATTTGCTCGAAATACGGGGCGTGGTTCAGGCTCAACAGCACGATGCCGGAGACGAGCAGAAGTTTGTCGGCCAGCGGATCGAGAATCGCGCCCAGTTCGCTGCGCTGGTTGTAGTGGCGCGCCAGATAGCCATCCACGCCGTCGCTGATGGCGGCAATGGCAAAGGCGAGGATCGCCAGCAACCGATACAATTCATTGCCGCTGCCGACGTAATACAAAACTTCGGCCATGAAAAACGGCACCAGCAGAATCCGCAGGATCGTGATTTTGTTGGCCGTGGTCATCGGATTGGTGCGTAGTTTCGATGGGGCGCAGAAAAAGTCAACTCTGCGGCGAGGATGCTTTCCGATAAATAAGCCACCAGAACCAGAACGTGCCCAGCGCCCCGCATGCCGCCGCGCCGATAAAATTCGTCTTTGGACCGAAGCTCCAGAGCCATGCGCCGAGAAACGAACCGCTGGTCACGATGCAATCACGGATGAGGTAATACGCGCCGTAGGAACGCGCGCGAAGTTCCGGTCTGGCCCCGGCGATGATCAACGCCTTGCGCGCCGGCTCGCCAAATTCCTTCAGCCCGCGCACCACGAAAGCCAATGCCAGCCACGCGAAGTTATCCGCCCAGATCAACGTAATCGGAAACAAGGTGAAGAAACCGAACGTCACCAGCACAAATGGACGACGTCCATATTTATCCGCCAAGTGTGCCACTGGAATGTAACAAAGCATTGCGGTCACCATCTCGATGGCCACCAGCCAACCGAACTGTCCGGCGTTCAGCCCGCCGTGATTCATCGCCCACAAGATGACCCAGGCGTAAGGAATCCGTTCGCAAAAGCGGATGAGGATGTCGCTGACCAACAATTCGCGGAGCGCGGGCGTGAAGGACTTGACGACGGTGAAGAACGACGCTTGGGTGAGCGGAAGCGCGGAATTCATTCCGCTTCGACCCAAGGACTGCGCGGGAAGCGGACTAAAGTCCGCGCTC
>PLJQ01000128.1 GCA_003140275.1 Limisphaerales bacterium | reverse complement strand
TGGACGTTCACGGCCAACACGGGAGACAAAATCAATTTACGGGTGGGAACGACGAATTTCGACGGTTGGCTCGAACTGTTTGGGCCAGACGGAAAATTGCTGGTGTCGGGCACGGGGGATGGCAGCACGGACGCCTACATCAATAACTACACGGCGACCAACAGCGGCACCTTTACCGTGCTGGTCAGCAGTTGGTTTTCCGGTGGCACAGGCACCTACGCGTTGCATCTGGCTCAGGTTCCCGAGGCTTTCATTGTGCCGGCTGGCGACGAAGGCGGGCCGTTGACCAACGGTGCCAACGCGATAGGAACAATCACCCTGGGCGATCTGGACATCTGGACGTTTACGGCCAACACAGGAGACACCATCAATGTACGGCTGGGAACGACGAATTTCGATGGCAGACTCGAACTACATGGGCCGAACGGGGCGTTGCTAATGACGGTCGGAGGCAGCACGGATAGCGCCATCAACAATTACACGGCGACCAACAGCGGCACCTTTACCGTGCTGGTCAGCAGTTGGTTTTCAGGCAGCAGTGGCACCTACGCGTTGCATCTGGCTCAGATTCCCGAGGCTTTCATTGTGCCTGCTGGCGACCAGGGCGGAGCCATGACTGGCAGCGCAAGTTATGCCGGAACAATCACCTTGGGTGAACAGGACATCTGGACATTCACCGCATGCACGGGTGACTCGATTAATCTGGGCTTGAATACTACGAATTTCGACGGCTATCTCGAACTGTATGGGTCAACCGGTGAGTTGCTGAAAACGGCCGGAGGCAGCACGGTTTCGAGCGTCGCCTACACTGCGACCAACTGCGGCACCTTTACCGTGCTGGTCAGCAGTTGGTTTTCAGGCGGCACCGGCACCTATGGCCTCAACGCCAATGGGCTTACTGATGAGTTAAAGCTTTGCCTGCCCGTCATTTCAGGCACAAATCTGACGCTCAACGGAGTTGGCGGCACTACCAACGCCAGTTTCGTCTTATACTCAACCACGAACATCGCGACGCCTTGGGGACTCTGGACCCCGGTGTTCACCAACCATTTTGACCAGTTCGGAGTGTTCACTTACACGAACGGGTTCAACCCCACCCAACAGCAGAAGTATTTCCGCGTCGTTGTGCCATAACTTTCGCTTACAAAGCCACGGTAGTCTGACGGCGCTCGCGCTTGTTTCGCCAGTATTTTGAAATCTCCTTTGTGGCCTTGTGCAACCAGTCTGGATCAGCAGCCAAACGGATGATCTCGATCGCCGCGAACCGCTTTGGTACATTCGGCGCGGGATCGCCTAGCGGCGTCAGTTTACCCACCGACATCAAAATCTGGATGTCGTGCTCCGCGAACCCTAGCAGTTTCGCCGTCTCCATGACATTCAGGCGTGCCGGTAAACCTTTGGCCGCCCAAGTTGTCATCGCCACTTGCATCACATCGTCTGTCATATTTCCATCTCGGTTGATCTCATCTGGGCAGAATTCATCTTCAAGCAATCCCGCCAGCCCCCGCGCTACGCACGGGGGGCAGGCTGGGAACTGCCTTACTCGGTGACAACTGGCAGCATTGCCGCAGCCTGGACTATGCTATGGCCCCCGTTCGCAGCTTTTACGGCCCGTATGGGCTGGTCTCAGCCGACTGCAAACTCAAGGTGCGGTGTGCGCCGTTATCCCCGACGCAGTGGCCGCACCACGCACGGTGCAGAGATACGGAAAAAGCGCACCTGCCGACGGACGCCGTTTCAAGACGGCCTCAATGTCCGCGCTGAAGCGCTTTAATGCTCGACGCTACTTCGCCTGACTCGATCTTCGGCGCGCAATGATGTGCTGGAGTTGCGGGTTGCTTAAAATTGCCTTCTGAATTGCTCTATTGCGCTAATCTCCAAAAATCGTCATTGCCATTGGGCGCGGCAATCGGCAAGTTCTCCCGACTGGTTCGGGGCGTAGCGTAGCCTGGTAGCGCGCTTGTTTCGGGTACAAGAGGTCGTGAGTTCGAATCTCACCGCCCCGACCATCTTTTATTGGTATATTTGAGAATCGGCTTGTTTTCCTAACACTTTCCTAACAGAATCGGCCCATGAGCATCAAGCGCAGGGTGTTTCCGATGAAGGTTCAATCCGGCTCCGTCATCGTCAAAATCTACCGCGTCGAAAACAAGGGGCGCGACAGCTTCATGGTTTCCTTTCAAGCTGATGCCAAACGGCGGCAGAAGATGTTCGCCGACTTCGATGATGCGCACGCAGAAGCGAAATCTAAGGCGGATGCACTTTCTCGCGGCGAACTGGATGTGCTGGAACTTCGCAGCGTGGATTCCCGGGCCTACGTCAACGCGGTGGACCTCCTCAATCCGATTGGTGTGCCGCTGGAGTTGGCGGTGAAGGATTACGCGCAAGCGTGGAAGGTGCTCGGCGGGAAGGCGTCGTTGTTGGAGGCCGCAAAAGATTTTGCCCGGCGGCACATGCACGAGCTTCCAAGCAAGCTGCTGCCCGACGCCGTGGACGAAATGATCGAGATCAAGAAACGCGATGGCACGGGCGATGCCTACATGAAGGTATTGCGCGGTTACCTGACGGCGCTCAAAAAGAGTTTCCGCTGCCAACTCCGGACGGTGACGAGCGGACAGCTCGCGGACTATTTCCGTGACCTGGAGGTATCGCCGCGAAGTAAGAACAACGCGCGCGGAACGGTGGGCGCGTTCTTCAAGTTCTGCAAGGAGCGCGGCTGGCTGCCGCGAGATCACGAGGGGATTTCGCTCGTACCGAAGTTCAAGGAGAAGCCGACGGACATCGAGATATTTACCCCGTGGGAAGTGGCGCAATTCCTGACCTATTCCAGGCCGGAACTCGTGCCGTTCGTCGCCATTGGCGCGTTTGCTGGATTGCGCACGGCGGAAATTGGGCGGCTGGACTGGTCGGAACTTCACATGAAGGAGCGATTCATCGAGGTCAAGGCGTCCAAGGCGAAAACCGCCAGCCGCCGGCTCGTTCCCATCAGCGACAACCTAGCGAAGTGGCTCAAGCCGCAAGCGCAAAAGGATGATCGCGTCGTGCCGTTCGACAACATGTCGAAGCAGATCGGCTGGCTGGTGGAGGACACGAACGCCGGACTAAAAGAGGCGGCCAAAGAGGACGGCAAAGACCCGGAGAAGGCGAAGCAAGTGAAGTGGAAGAAGAACGCGTTGCGACATTCGTTCATCAGCTACCGAGTGGCGGAAATACAGAATGTGGCGCAGGTCGCGTTGGAAGCGGGGAACTCGCCCCAAATTATCTTCCAACATTACCGCGAACTTGTGAGGCTGAATGAAGCCAAGACTTGGTTCGCGATTGAGCCGGAGAAGACATCACGTGTTGACAATTAATGAGAAATTCGCGGAAGACCGCCGCCGGTTCTTAATCCGGTTGATAAGTCCGGATCAACTTCGCGAGAGGGTCTTTCGTTATCTCGAGGATAGCTATGACCATGAACTGAATCGCCTATGCCAACTCTCGAAGAACCAGCACATGCCTTATCAACATACTCGCGTCGCGCCTCTGGTGAGGCCGCAACCCAATCTGCTCCAGTGGATTCTGTGGTGAACATAATACGATGCCGACCCACAACTATTGGTGGACCAAAGAAAACTTGTCAACCAACCGTATAAGCAGTGATTGAACAATGAATTTGCGAATCAAAACGGATGCACTTGGAATCTCCATCTGAACCCGAAGTGCCGCTGTCGCCAGATTATGAGGCGATTGCCGACGCCGCGCTCAGTAGGAACAAGGCGTTCCATACCGGCGCGGACGGGACAACGCTGAGTCAGGAGCCGAGTAAAAGCCAACTATTTGCGACGCATTTTGCGCGTCTCCTATTTGACCGCAACGTTCCTCCTGGTGCTTTCAGGCTGGTCCACTACTTAAAGAATCACGCTGACGCTAATGGCTGTTGCTGGCCTGGCCGACGAAAAATGAAGCGCGATCTTGGTGGAGATTTCGTTTCATTGCAGATTTGGATTGAGAAATTGCAACAATCGGGCTGGCTGAAGGTGGAAAAATACCAGCCTGAAAAACATCCGTTCGTTCGCCAGCGAGATCCCTCAAAACGGGACGGATTTGTCTATCGCCTTCTCAACGGCGATTTGAAAAGCCCTCAACCGTTCGGGAAACCCGGAACGCCTACCGTTGGGGAAAGTCGGAACGGATCTTCACGAAAAGTCGGAACGGCTACCGTTCCGGAAAGTCGGAACGAAACTAATACTGATAAACTTAATAAAGAGGGGACCCCTCCCTCGAAAAAGCGGGAGGACGAATCTGCAATACCGGAGTTTAGCCAGTTGCCAACGCCACTGTATCCGCATTGGGGCATCAACGATTGAGACCCGTCAGCGTTATTACCTCGAAGCGGGTGATTTTGACTTTCGCGGCGCGACCAAGACAGCG
>PLJQ01000236.1 GCA_003140275.1 Limisphaerales bacterium | reverse complement strand
AACAAAAACGAAGATACAAGAGGACGGCATCCTGCCGCCCGGATCAGCCGTGCGAATCGTCAGAAACTAAGGAAATTTTCAATGGCCGTGCTGCGTTCGGACGTTTTTTCCGCCGGGCGGGAGGCACCGGCTCTACGGCAGGCGAGACGCCCTCCACTACGCTACTTGGCGCGGCCTCGGGGGGTTCAAACAGGCTCTTATCAAGCGTGGGACTAAATCTGCGAATACGCCGTCGGACGGAGGAACAGGTTGCTGATGTTGGTGACGATTTCGGCGTCGGTGTAACCGGGCGTGCTGCTCAATTTTTTCCATTCCGGGTCCGTGCTAAAGGTGTCCCAGTTTTTCTCGCGCGCAGCCAGATCGTCGAACGCCAGCAGATAGGTGAGGTTCGGCATCTTCGCGCCAACAAGCATTTCACCAAAGAACACCGGCGTCAGACCGGTTCGACGAAAGATGGCGATCTCGCCCCGGTTGAACAGTTCGATTTTCTTTTTGCTGGCCTGCTTGCTGTGGCTTTCGTAGGTGCGCAATTCAAAAATGCGCGGCTTCGGTGCCGTGGCGGCGGCCGGGACTTCGAGCTTCGGGATGCTCTCGAATGCGACCAGCAAGGCACTTTCGACGCGGATATAAGACGGGTCGCCGGCAGGCGCGTTGATGAACTCGGTGCCGGATTTCTGGTAATCCGCATCGGCACGCACCCGGTCGAGTGCGGTCGCAAAAGTCTCAATAGACTTGTGCGGGATGAGCACATACATCGTCGGGCTGTCCGGGCCGACCATCACGCTGAACACCCCGATGGGCGCAATGCCCGCGCGGTTCATGGCAGGAATGGCCGCCTCGCGGTAGAAGTCGTCGAAGCGTTTTTGCATCAGCCCACGGCGGAGATGGTAAAGGCGCAGTTCGTAGAATTCGCGCGGCGCGTTCTTTTGTGGTTCGGCTGCTTTGGCTGAGAGGAATGGATTCAGGGCAGCAACACCAGTGGCGGCAACTGAGGATTTTACGAAGTCACGGCGTTTCATAGATGTGCTGCGATTGTGTCAGCAATGCGGTGCGGCTGCAATCGTGGAAAACGAAGGTAAGCGACTGAACTAAAACCCCGGAGTTGAACCGCAGATAAACCCAGATAAACGCAGATTCTTAAGACTTGCGGCGCGGGAACCCTTCACCCATCAGGTGAAACTTCGCACATGAGTAAACGCCTTCGGCTCTTGTTTTTTATCTGCGTGCATCAGCGTCCATCTGCGGTTTAAAGGCTGACGCGCCGAACGCTGCGCCGGGCCTCCCAATTCATGATCCGTTGCCGCTTTCTAGCGCCTATCCATGAACAGCCGCAGGACATACCAGAGCATCAATGCCACCGAGGCGAATAATTCGAGTGCTGCGGCCACGTAACGGTCTTCCGGATAATGATGCAGCACATTCGAGGTGTCATAAAGAATCGACGCGCCGGCCAGGGCAACCATAGCCACGGAGAAGTAGGTGCCAGGATTGAATCCAAAGATCGCGCCGCCCGCGATCAACACGAGCGCCACGATGCCACCCCAACAGAGAATGCCGCGCAGAAATGAAAAATCCTTGCGGGTCATGAACGCCACCAAAGTGAGAGCGGTGAAGGCAAAAAACGTCACCGTCGCGGCGCTCGTGATCGCTCCCGGCGCCATCTTGTCGGCAATGTAGAGCAGCGGCACGAAGATGATCGCCTCGGCCACAACGAACCCGGCCAGGGCCGCATATTGCGCAGCTTTCGACGTGGCCGTGTGCGCGGTGCGACTGGCCAGCCATGAGACCACAACGAAACCGCCCAGCACGAGCAACCACGATCCCCCGAGCAGGACGCTGGCGATCTTTTCGGCGAAACCGGTCTTGAACAGGAAGATTTCGATCAGCGTAAAGGCCGTAATGGCACCGAACAGGTGCGAATAGGTGCGGGACACAAACGTGCCCCGTGATCGCGCGTCGAGATCGATTACCGGCCTCAGTTGAGAATAGGTTTGGGTGTTGTTCATAATTTTTGAGCGGGCACAGTCGTAACCATACTGCCGGGCACTCTCCGTCTTGCCGACTCGAGTGCAAGCATAGGTGGACGGTGACGGTTGTCAACCGTGTTGCGTGAACGACCGACCGGTCATTCACACTCGTCCACCTGACCCTGGTCAAAGTCGGGAATGATGGCGCGTTGACGATGAAGACAAGAACGACTAGGCTGGCGACCATTAAACAATGATTGTCAACGCCGCCAAAACGATCGGTTCGTCGCACAATAGACAATAGCGTTCCAACGCTGTGCCGTGCGTGAGAAAAATGTGTTGAGCGGAAAACCAAACTAAGCGGAGGAAAATATCATGGGTTGCTTGAACGGAAAAGTGGCGGTGATCACGGGCGCGGGCAATGGCATCGGACGGTCACACGCGCATTTGTTCGCCAGGGAAGGCGCCAAGGTGGTGGTCAATGATCTGGGCTGCAATCGCGATGGCACGGGCCAGAGCAACACCGCCGAACTCGTCGTCAAGGAAATCAAAGAGATGGGCGGAGAAGCGGTTGCCAACGGCGAAGCAGTCGGAACGATGGAAGCGGGCGAACGCATTGTGAAGGCCGCGCTCGATGCGTTCGGGCGAATCGACGTGCTTGTCAATAACGCCGGCATTTTGCGCGACCGCACCATTCTCAACATGAGCGAGTCCGAGTGGGACAGCGTCATCCAGGTGCATTTGAAGGGAACGTTTGCCTGCTTGAAGGCGGCAGCAGCGGCGATGAAGAACCAGGGCACGGGCGGACGAATTATCAACACCTCTTCCACCACCGGACTGCTCGGAAATTTTGGTCAGGCCAATTACGGCGCCGCGAAGGTGGGTATTTATTCGCTGACGCGCATTGCAGCTCTGGAACTGGCGAAACTCAAGATTACCGTGAACGCGATCGCGCCCATGGCGTTGACCCGCATGATGGCGGATTTGCCGCAAGTGAAGGCGACGTACACGGCTGAGACCATGGGGCCGCAATTCATTTCACCATTGGTCACCTGGCTAGCCTCTGACGCGGCGGCCCAAGTGACCGGACAAACGTTTGGCGTCGAAGGCAATCATCTCTTCGCCTACAGAATGATGACCAGCCACGGCGCGACCAAAGTCGGCACCACGGAGCCGTGGACGGTGGAAGAGATCGGCCCGGCGATGCAGCAGATTTTGAATTGGTGATCCGCTAACGAGTCAATTTCCAAACCTTAGATTGCGCCGGAACCCTCGTTCCTTGCCGGTGCGGCAAACGGCCAGCAGCGGGTCCATTTTGACCAGATCAGAAAGAAGATGATTCCCAGCAACAAAGTTCCCAGCCCGAACAGGATCACTTTCCAATCCGCCGTTCCAAAGACGAATAGCCAGCCGACCAATGCCACGAAGCACGGCACGGGGTAAAGCCAGATGCGATAAGGGCGTTCCATTGCCGGCGCGCGGCGGCGCAACAGCATCACGGCGACAATCTGCCCCATGAACTGGACGATGATCCGCGTGATGAGCAGCGCGTCGATCACCGTCATCAACGGTAGAAAACTGCACACGATGGAAACCAGTCCGATGACCAGCATGGAGACGTGCGGAAAACCCTTCTTCGGGTGCAACCGACCGAAGACCTTGAAGAAATCTCCGTTTTGCGCCGCCGCATACGGAATGCGCGAGTAGCCAAGCATCAACGCGAACACCGAGCCGACTGCGGTCCAAAGCACCATCACCGTGAAAACGGCGGCGACCTTCGAGCCATAGAGTTTTTCCATGAACATCGAGGCCACCGCGTCCGGCGGATCTTTCGCGGGCACGAACTCGCGCCACGGCACCACGCCGATGAGCGAGAGGTTGATGGCGAAGTAAATCAACGCCACCGTTACCAGGCTGATCAGAATCGAGCGCGGGATGACGCGCCCCGGCGACTTCACTTCTTCGCCGATGTAGCAAACGTCGTAGTAACCGAGGTAATCGTAGATGCCGACCCTTGAAGCGGCGCCCAGTCCAAGCAGAAAACCCCAGGAAAATTTGAACGCCCCCGGCGGAAAATCGAAAGCAATCTTGTGATCAAAGTTTAGCGCACCGCTGACGATGACCGCGCCAACCGTCAGCATGGTGCCGATCCACAAGCTGACCGTGATCCTGCCGATGGTCGTGATCCGGCGATAGAGCAACAGGACCGTCAATGCCGCCACACCGGCGGCCACAAGTTGAGCCAGGCGAACGTTCTCCGGTTTGTTGAGGGCGGGGAAGAGATAGCCCATGTATTGCGCGAAGCCGATGCAGCCGGAGGCGATTTCCAGCGGCCCGCTCAAAATGAACTGCCAGATGAACAGAAACGCCATCATCCGCCCGATCGTTGCGCGACCGAACGCCTCGCGCAGATAAAGATACGAGCCGCCGGAGCCGGGCATCGCCGCGCCCAGTTCGCTCCAGACCATGCCGTCCGGAACGGCAATGAGCAGCGCGACGAACCATCCCAACATTGATTGCGGCCCGCCCAAGGCCGACATCAATGCCGGTATGGTGATAAACGGTCCGATGCCGATCATGTTCGACATGTTCAGCGCGGTCGCTTGCAGCAATCCAAACCGGCGAAGCAGGTGAGGGGATTGCCCTGGTTCGGTGGAGGCTTCTGATTTCATGGGGTTCAAGCGATCATTCGACGGCTGCCTTTTCCCGAAGTTGATTCACGACCGGCCACGACGCGCGCTCCTCGCTCTTGTAAACACCGATGGACTGAATCGGGATCGGTTTGAAACCCAGCTTCCACGCCAGCGAATCCCTTCGCAATTGAAAGTTTAGATTCGCGGCATCAACGAAGCGCGGATCTTGACCAACCAGGTTGTTGGTGAACTTCACCAACGGCTCAGCAGCTTTCTCAATCTCCAGCCACTTGCCGCCCACCGAAACATTACGCGCGACCGTGTTCCCCTTGGGTGCGCCCGGTTCGTCGTTGAGGATCTTCGGCAGTTGCGGGTAGCGCGAGCGCCACAATACGTCCCGATACGGCACGTCCTTCAATCGTTGCGGCATGATGCCGTTGCCCTCGACAGTGTCGCGCATCCAGTTCAGGCCGCGCGCGTCCACATACACCGAAGGCTGGCATTCCACAAAAATATTGTTCTCAACCAGGTTGTCTCGTCCGCCGCCGATGAAGGCCGCGCGTCCGGCGCGATAAAAAACGTTGCCGTAAACGGTGATCCCGCTCGTCGCGTCNNCATCGAGATAAACCGCCATCGCGCCGTGCAGACCGGGGCCGCGGATGTCGTGAAAGTAATTATGTCGAATCATCGTGCCGCGCATCGTCCAATCACGGCCCATGTAAAACGCGCCCACGTCGCCCGTCTCGTAACAGACGCTGTGGATTTCGTTGAACTCGATGAGATGATCGTTGCCGCCCAGTTGAATGGCTTCGTGCGGAGCATCGTGCATCAGATTGTGGACGACGCGATTGCCCACGCCGTTGATGCTCACGGCGGGACGATAAGTGCGAAAAGTCCGGCCAAAGTTGTGAATGTGGTTGTTCTCCGCACTGTGGCCTGCCGGAGTCAATGTCCTCCGATCTCCACCGTCCAGCGAAATGCCGCCCTCGGCCGTCTGATATATGTCGCAACCCACCACAGAATTTGATGTGCCGCCGGAGATCGACACCGCCTCACCGCCCGTGTTGCGGATGGTGCAACCCACGATGCGGTTCTCCGTTCCGCCGGAAACCGTCACGGCCGTTCCGCGCGTCGCTTCGAGCGTCAGTCCGCGAAACGTCACCCACGAAGCGTCCTTCAGCGTGAGCAACGTCGGCCTGATCGAAATCACGGCGCGGTTTTTTTCCAACGGCGACGGCGGCCAAAAGTAAAGCGTGCCCGTCGGACGATCCAGATACCATTCGCCGGGTGCGTCCAGTTCGGCCAGGAGATTCAACGCGTAAAACCGCTGGCCTTTGCGATAGCCATAACCGTGATACGGCGGGGAGAGGATGAAGGTGCGCCTGGCGTTGTCGATGGACTCAACTTTCTCATAGCTGTCCGACCAGTCCCAAAACCAGTAGCCGTGAACCCAGAGATCTTTTTCCGCCAGCCAGCGTTTGGGGCGGTCTCCTTCGTATGTAAACCTGCCGATTTTGTCGCCCACCAATCCGTGGCTGGTGTAAGGCTCGCCGCCCACGACCTCGATGATGCGGACAAATCCGTCGTTCGGCCAGCGCGCCAGGGTCATCGGCTGGTCGGCGAAGAACAGTTCCAATCGTTTGCCGGCGGCCACCGCTTCGCCAAAGTCGGTGATGCCCAGCGCCTTCAAGTCCGCCTGCAAAACTTTGCCGCGCGCCGGTTCTTCCAGCCGATTGAGAATGGCTGGATCAGTGACGGCTTTGAAGCCGGTGATTTCCCTGCCGCCGGACAATCGGACCTCTTCCCGGCGATAAGCGCGGAAAACGACGGGAGATTTTTCCGTCCCCGAATCTTCCTTGCCCAGAACGAATGATTTTTCAAGCGGGTACGAACCGCCGCGCAGATGGACGATGGCGCCGTCTTTAAGTTTGCCGGCCGCTTTGAGGTTTCGCAGTTCATCGCGCGCCCGCTCGAGAGTGGCAAACGGGCCGTCGATTCTCTTTCCATTGGGCGTCGTGAGATGGCCCGACCAGGCATCGTTGCCGTTGGTGGCCACGTAAAAGTCCACTGCCAGCAATGCGATTGGGTTTGCCGCCAAACAACCGACGCAGGCAAGCAGCATGGAACACCGCTGAAACTTGATTCTGGAGGGCGGGATTTTTGTCATTGAGTTGACTGAGGGCTACCATGAGGCATTCATTTTCTCAAACTCTTTTAGTTTCGAGCTACTTCGTCGTCCGCATCCGTTTCCGGAGCATCCGGGATTGAAAACCGCAATGTATCCAGCCTCACCATGCGTCTGTCAATCCGCCGGTTCGCCCGGTTGACCAATGCGTTTCCAGGAATGTTGAGAATCACGAAGCCGCGATGGTCCTTCACTTCATGCACTACAACTTCGCTCGCGTTCACCAGCCGTTGCGCGTGCCGCCAGCAATGGGAGCGGGGATTTCCAATCATGTCTGGACTTTGGAGGAAATCGTCGAACGAATTAAATAACGTTACCTGGATCTTCAAATTCAAACTGTACCACCACCGCTTCGTGCGTACTCTGGCGATTGGAGTTTGATAGAGGCATTTTCGTTTGGTAGGTTGTTCAACAACGCAAAACCAAAGGCATTATGGCGCAGGCAATCATGGACCCCGAGGAAGTGCGGCGATTCGCCGAGGAACTGAAGCGGTTCAATCTGGACGTGCAAAACCGCATCGGCTCGCTGCAGGCGAGGTTCGCAGCGCTGGGCGACACCTGGCAGGACCAGGAGCACACCAAGTTTTCCGAGGAATTCAAAAACACGATGAAGGCGCTGAAGAAATTCGTCGAGGTTTCCAATCAACACACACCGTATCTGCTGCGGAAAGCCCGGCGCATCGAGGATTACCTGAACCAGCGCTGATGCCATGCCGGAAAAAGCCCAAGTCATTTCGATCGAAGCGTTGGAGTCCTTCCGCAGCAGCCTGATTGTTTATCTGGCGAATGCGCTTCGCGTCCTTGATGAGGTCAGTGGCGATGTCCAGCGCACGCGGCTCTGGATTGAAGATGACCGCCTTGGGCATTGGGAAAATGAAGCGCGTCGTCGCACAAGGAAGTTGCAGGAGAAACAACACGAGTTGTTCGGCGCCAGGCTCTCCAGCCTGCGGGAAGCCACGCAAGCCGAGCACATGGCCGTCCTCAAAGCCAAGCGCGTCCTCAACGAGGCGCAGGCCAAGTTGGACCTCGTGAAAAAATGGAACCGCCATTACGACAACCGCATTCAACCACTCGCCAAAGACGTGGATAAATTGCGCGATGTCCTCGTCGTCCACATGGCTAAAGCGGTTGCTTATTTGACGCAGACGATCCGGACACTTGGCGATTATGCCGACCTGGCGCCGCCGGAAACATCGGCTGCGACGACGGTGTCCGTGGAATCGACGGTCACGCCACCAACCGGGGCGCGCAAACCATGAGCATGACGGCCAACAAAGCGAGGCTCGATGGACTTACAAGAGAGTTGTCGGGCAAATGGGCGCAGACAAAATATTCCTGGCGCGACGCGAAGAGCCAGGAGTTTGAACAAAGATTCATCGATGAACTTCTCGCCAGTGTGAACCGGACGGTCGCCTGCATCGAAGACCTCGACAAAATTGTCACGAAAGTCAGGCATGACTGCGAGTAACCATCCCGGCGTCACCGAAACGCTCGAACTGCTGAATCGTTTGAAAGCAACGGTTTGCGATTTCGCCGACCGGGAGGAGAAACTCAATCGCGAGTTTTCCACTGAGAACGCGAGACTCCGTCTGCGTCTGAAGCAGGCGGCCGAGGAGGAACAGGGGGTGTCAGCAACGGAACTCGCCAAAGTAGATGAGTTCTACCGGGCCGAGATGCTGAGAATCGAAACCCGATACGACCAGCGAAAGTCCCGGATCAGCCAGGTCCACAAGGCGACGAGACAACGGCGGTTGGAGAAAATCGAGAGCGACCAGGGACACCGGACGTTCGAAATCCAGCGCGATCTCCTGCAAACCGAACGCGGCCTGGAACCGGGCTTGAAGGAAACCGAAGCGGTATTCGAAGCGTTCACCAATGAACTCGCTGCCGAGCGCGAAGCGTTGGCCGGTCTTGAGACCCGCGTGCGAAGCTCGTTGCGCGGATACGGAAAATATCGCCGAATGCTGTCCCGGACGCCGGAGGTCGATCTTTCTCAAGACCACAAACGCCTCCTGGAACTGTTTCGCGCGCGCCTCCGCGAAACTGAGGACAGCCTGGCGCGGGTTCGAAAATCTCCATTACCTCTGTTGTTCCGCTTTTTTCCACTGTGGTTGCTGATTCTGCTGATGTTGTTGACCGGCACCGCGCTGGTACCGATCCTCAACCATTTCGGAATCGCCTCCCTCACTGACCGCCAGGCGGCGGGTGGAGCGGCGGCGGGTCTGGTCGTCATTCTCCTTCTTTACTTCATTAGCCGGCGGCTGATCGGACCGGACGCTGCCGCTGTCGCCACCGCATTCGCTCAGGCGCGCGCACTGTTTGACGCCTGCGAAAAAAAATCCGTCACGTGGCATCAGCAGGAAATCGAACGGATCAAGAGCGAAGCGGATGACCGGACACAGTCGCTCCAAGCCGATTGGAAACAAAACGTGAGACGCGCTGCGGAGATGCGGGCGGAATCGACGATCAAGATCGACACAAAAGCAAAACGCGCCCTCGACAGGAACGAGGAACTCCGCAGCGCAAGGCTCGACCGCTTGGAACAGGAACGCCCCGACCGAGTCGCCTCCGTGAAACAGACTGTTGAAACCCGGAAGCGCGAAATAGAGAGCGGCCAGAAGGAGCAGGAGAAACAGCTCGAAGCGAAATATCAAATTCATTGGCAGACTTTGGAAACTGAATGGCAGGGAAAACTTCGACCCGTCTTCGAGGCCATCAGCGCGGCGCAGTCCGCCGCGGAAAAGCTTTTCCCTGAGTGGAGTTCAGCTTCGTGGAAGGATTGGATACCGCCGTCGGAGTTCGCCCACGCCGCGAAGTTTGGCCGGATGGAAGTGGACGTAACGAAGTTCGCAGAGGGTTTTCCGCGAAACAAGCATCTCACGCTTCCCGGCCCGACAAATTTCAATCTCCCGTTGCTGCTCACGTTTCCGCAGCAAGGTTCGTTGCTGTTTGAAACGAAGAACTCAGGCCGCGAGGAAGTGATCGCGGCGCTCAACAACATCATCCTACGCCTCCTTTCCATCGCGCCACCCGGCCGGGTGAACTTTTCCATCCTCGATCCCGTGGAACTCGGACAAAACTTCGCGGGTCTCATGCACCTCGCCGATTATGAAGACCGTCTCATCAACAGCCGCATCTGGACCAAGACCGACCAGATCGAACAACAACTCGCGAACCTGAACGAGCACATCGAGAAGGTCACGCAGATGTATCTCCGCAATGAATACGCGACCATCGCGGAATATAATGAGCAGGCGGGCCGCATCGCGGAGAAATACCATTTCCTCGTCGTTGCCGATTTTCCAACCAATTTCAGCGACCTCGCCGCCAAACGTCTGCTTAGCATCGCGGCGAGCGGTCCGCGGTGCGGTGTCTATACGCTCATCCATTGGGACCAACGAAAACCCGCGCCGGTGGAGTTTGTGCCGGACGAACTCCGCAAGAGCAGCGTGTGCATTCAAACAAAAGGAAATGAATTCACGCTGGTGGGTCAGTCATTCGAGGGAACCTCTCTGCGTCTCGATTTGCCCCCCGGCCCGGAGCTGGCAACCGGGTTCCTTCACAAAGTGGGCCGCGCGAGCATCGATTCCAACCGCGTGGAAATGCCGTTCGCCGAAGTCGCTCCGCCGGAAGTTGATCTCTGGAGTCAGGACACGACGACCGAACTCCGCGTTCCGGTTGGCCGCACCGGCGCCACCAAATTGCAATATCTCGCCCTCGGCAAAGGCACGCGCCAACACGCGCTCGTCGCGGGCAAAACCGGCTCCGGCAAATCCACGCTGTTCCACGTAATGATCACCAACCTCGCGTTGTGGTACAGTCCCGACCAGGTCGAGTTCTATCTTGTGGACTTCAAGAAGGGCGTCGAATTCAAATGTTATGCCACCAGCCGTCTTCCCCATGCGCGGGTGGTGGCCATTGAGAGTGATCGCGAGTTTGGGTTGAGCGTGTTGCAACGGGTGGATGAAGAATTGAAACGCCGCGGCGACCTGTTCCGCAAGCTCGGCGTGCAGGACATTGCGGGCTACAAAAGAGCGGGCGGCACCGGGCCGATTCCCCGAACGCTCCTCCTCATCGACGAGTTCCAGGAATTCTTCGTCGAGGATGATCGCGTTTCGCAAACGGCGGCTCTGCTGCTGGATCGGATCGTCAGGCAGGGACGCGCGTTCGGCATCCACGTGCTGCTCGGATCGCAGACACTCGGCGGCGCCTACACACTGGCCCGCGCCACGCTTGGTCAAATGGTCGTCCGCATCGCGCTGCAATGTAACGAAGCCGACGCCTACCTCATCATGGACGAGAACAACGGCGCACCGCGCCTCCTCTCGCGTCCGGGCGAAGCCATCTACAACGACACCGCCGGCACCATCGAAGGCAACAGCCCCTTCCAGATCGTCTGGTTGCCGGACGAGGTGCGCGAGACCTATCTGGACAAGGTCCGTCAGCGGGCCGATCAGGATTCGAAAGCGCATCCTGCTCCCATCGTCTTCGAAGGGAACGCGCCCGCCCAGGTTGAGGAGAACGACGCGCTCCGCCGCTTGTTGGAAAGCCAATCCGTCAAACCCGTTGCCGCGCCGCGCGCGTGGCTCGGCGCGCCCAATTCCATCAAAGGCCCGACGGAAGCAGCGTTCAAACGACAAAGTGGGAACAACCTCCTCATTGTCGGCCAACGCGACGAAGCCGCGCTTGCACTGCTCGCCGTCTCACTCGTCTCATTGGCGGCGCAGCATCCGCGCGAGAGTGCTCGCTTCATTCTCTTCGACAGTGATCCGCCGGATTCGCCGCATCGGCGCTTTCTTGAAAAAGTTGTTCACGCCATCCCGCACGAAATTTCTTTCGCCGGTAACGCGGAGGTTGAGGAGATCATGACCGGTCTTGCGCAGGAAATGGAAAAGCGCGGCGATCCCGAATACGCCGCCAAAGCGCCGGCGATCTACCTATTCCTCCACGACCTGCAACGGTTCAAGAAGCTTCGCCATGAAGAGGATTTCGGCATTTCGACCGACGATGCCGGCAGTGGTCCGAATCCCGGCAACATTTTCAACAAACTCACTTGCGAGGGAACGAGTCTCGGCTTTCACGTTATCGGTACGTGCGATACCGTCAACAACGTGAACCGCTTCCTCAGCCGGAAAGCGCTGAGCGAATTTGAAATGCGCGTTCTGTTCCAGATGAGCGCCAATGACTCGGCGGTGCTCATCGACTCGCCGAAAGCCAACAACCTCGGCCTCCACCGCGCGATCTTCTACAACGAACAGGAAGGCCATCTCGAAACGTTCCGTCCCTACGCGCTGCCGGACAATGGTTGGATTGAAGAAGCCGGACGTAATCTGTCGCGGTTGATCGGATGAAGCCTTTGAGATATGATTCAAATTGTTTCCAACGGTAGCGAAAATGAATTGAAAACTCTGCGTGCTCAACTTGCATTTCGGGAAAGGCAACTGATTGATCCTTCGTCTCCTTCGTTCAGCGAGGATATTTCCGCTCTGTTGATGCAACTCGCTGACGGGTTGAAGAATCAGGTTCAAGCGCGCATTGTTGCCTCTCGTCAACAGTTTGAGCGCGATTCCAAGTCAGGTCTTCATGCCGTGACCATTTCTGAAGCGGCAATGAACGAGTTCGATAAGACATGGGAGTCGGTCGAAAATCGGATGAAGATTGTGCCCGGAAAAGAACTTTTTTCCGCATTAAACACCCATCTACAATTGAAATACAAAATTTCTCTTTCGCCGATCTTCGTTGTCGAGTCGTTCTTGCGTGACGAAATCAGCCCACAGATTGTGGAGCTCTTGCGTAAATTGGACGGGATTCGAAAAGAAGACGCTCCAGACCAAACTTCGCTTGAGTTTACACCGAGCATGCCGGAATAAGTTTGGGTTGACGCTTGCAGGAATGTTCAGTTCATCTCTCGCTTCACCCGCACGCATACCGGATTGCTCCACGGCCCTTGGCCTTGCGTGTTGGTCGCGGCTACACGGAACCAGTATTTTGCACCGCTCACCAGCCCGGTCACCTCGCATGATTGTCGGATGCTGATGGCCACCAGCTTCCAGCCATCATCGGTTTGTTCCTGCAGACAGCGTGGACCAGTGTGCGGGCAACTTAACAGAAGCAATTACTCCTTCGGTTTGCTTTCCTCAGGCTTCGGCTTGTAAACAAAGAAGACGATCACGCCCATCAACACTCCCTGCACGACGCCGGCGACGAACCATTTCACCGCCAGACTCGCCGGGAACGGTTGCACGGCGTAGGTGATGAGGGTGGTCGCCTGGCTGAACAAACCCATGAACAATCCGTAGAGACACGCGCACCGCAGGCAAGCCATGCCGGCGAAACCCTTTGCATAAAGCACAACGAACGTCGCCGCGATGATAAACTGACCCAGCATCAGCCAGCCCATGTGCCCTTGCATCTCGGCTTCAGGACGCCAGAGGCTCATGGTTTCGGCATAAGTGCTTTTCAACCAGACGCCGTGAATGAGGAAATCCGTGACCCAGACTCCGACAAACACGGCAACGATGGCAAGGATGAGTCGTTTGGAATTCATGCGGGAAGAATGCAACAGCCGGCAATGGACGCAAGCGCAGATTCCGCCTGGTTATCTGAACTCCCGATGGTTTTGACACCGGCACCTCACGCGTCATAGGCTGGCGAAGTGAATTCGATTTTTGCCTTGCTCGTTGCAGGATGTTTCGTCGCGCTCGGTGTTAATGGAGCGGAGCCTGCGCCACCGATAGGCCCACGGGGCAGTTCGGCACGTTACCGCGTTGAAGCGGATGTCAAACAACATGCCTCCGTGGTCCAAACATATACGCTCGCGTTAGGATCCATCGAGCGACGGGGAGAAGTGGCATACCAGTGGATATCGCTGGACGCGAAGAAGGTCAGCGGGAATCAGTTCCGTGTCTGGCTGCTCAGCGCCGGTTATCCGCCTCCGGCGTTGAAAGCCGCCCGCCAGACGATTGCGCGGTACATTCTTCAGGAAGGGGACGGAGTACCCACCGAGTTCCGGGATCGATTCAGCGGTGAAGCGGTTCTGCCGAGTCAAGGTGGTTGGCAATTCTTGCTGCCCCGGGCTTCCGACCAAAAGGACGGCTCCAAGCCAACGGAAATCTTCCCGCAACAAACCCGTTACCTCGGGCACCGCTACAAGCTGGAAGCGATCGAAGACACGGTGACTCTGCCGCCGGCGAATGCCAGACTGGTCGAACTTCTGCCCGACGTGCTGGTTGGCGTGCCCTCCAACACGCGACAGAAGGATGAAAAGCGGCGCTATGACAATTCCGATTACAAATTGGTGCGGCTGACGAAAGAGGATTACCGGCAGATGGCCGAGGCCGGGATCAATTGCGTTCGCGTGGACGCCGAACAACTTCGTTGGATGGACGGCTTCAACGTTTTTTATTGGGGCGTCGGCGGCAACGATGTTCCTTATCCCGAAAGTCTCTACCGGAGTTGTTATCTCGGCCCGACTTTGTTCCTCGACGAACCCGCGGTCAGCACGCGAGATTCTGTGATCCGCCCGCGCCTGGAAAAAGATGAAGCCTTTCGGAAAGCTCTGACACCGCAAACGGTCTTCGAAGCCTTCCAGAAATACTTCGGCCACGCTTTGGGCGAGGGCGCTGCGACGGGCCTCCTTAAGGGTTTGAAAGCGCGCGCTGATGTTGATGTCGGGAACATGGAGTTCGCGCAGGAGAATCTTTACAGTTGGGAAACGATGGTGAGTACCGCCGCCTACCAGTTGTCGCAGGACCCGCGGGTTCCCGCAGCGATGGTCTTCGAGCCTCCCGGCCGGGTCGGAACTCTGCGGACGTTGCCCGAGATGAACATGACGTATGGGTGCCAACTGCCGGTGGACAATCCAAAGAATTTTACCGACATCATTTATGGTTTTTTGCGCGGCGCGGCGCGATTGACCGACAAAAGTTGGGGGACGAGCATCTACGGCGCCGTGGACCAGGCGGATGCATTCTGGTTTCTGACTCATGCTTACGACCTCGGCGCGACGCGTTTTTTCTTTTGGGACAATGGACCCACGGCCACCGTCACTTACGATGAATGCCTCGCGCTTGCGCGAAATCTCCAGACCCATGCCGGAAATCTTCCGCGGCGTGATTTGCGGCGGCTCAATCACGCGGCCGAAGTCGCGATTCTCCTGCCGCCGGGCTACAACCTCGGCCATGTCCACTTGGGAAAAGGCAGCCTTTGGGGACTCGGCGAACTCAACCTGGAACGGATGAACCAGAAAGGCGTCAAGTATCGGACTGTGATGAGCAACGTTTTTACGGAGATCGAGCGGTGTCTCCGGCTTGGTGTCGCGTTCGATCTGTTGTGGGATTTGCCCGGGGTACAGCCCTCGGGCTACCGCGAAACAGTCCACGTCCGGGAAGATGGTAAAGTCGAGGTGGAAGCGGAGGGAAGGGGAGTTGTGCTGGATCAAGCGCGTGTGCCGGTGCGCCCGTCGGGTATTCCACCCGGACTTGCGGTCGAGTTGTCGGCCAGAGAAGGAAAAGCGCCGTTGGAAATCACGGCGCGGGCGAGTGTCGTTGAAAATTCCGCACCGGTCTTTTACACTTACGGCACGGACAGCGCCGGCGTCTATCACAATGCCGTGGTGGCGTGGGAGATTTACGGTCCGGGTGAGGAAGACTATCGCCACCTCCAACCCGCCGGTCTGAAACCTCGGGTCACGCGAAAGGATTCGAGTTATGAAGTGACCGTCAACTTTACGTTGGCCCGACCTGGTAACTACCGGCTGCGCACGGCAACGGTTGACCTGGCTGGGCGCACCACCGTCACCTGGACACCAATGGTTGTAGCCGAATGAACCTGGATTGCCACTTCGGCTCGTTGCGGCCTTGATTTGCCTCCAACTTCTCCTCTCGTCAGTCGAGTCCGTTTGGACTCAAACCAGACTTCCGATTCGCCGCAGCCGAAGGAAGGGTTCGCCCAAGGCGCGGGACTGCGCCAGGTCCACCTCGAATTCCGCCACCCAGTCGTTGTCTTCCTCCGGGTCAACGAGCATTTGCTGTACGCGCCAGGTTTTCTTGTCTTCCGAAGGCACCACGTATGTGTGCCGTGCGTTTCGCGCATTCGGATCGAGGCAGATGTGATCATGTTCGACGTGATAGGCTTCCACCATTGAGTGCAAACGCTCTGCGGTCCAAGGCTGACCGCCGGAATCCACCGGAAGGACGAGGTCCGCGAGTCCCTGACTTTGGGGGACGGAATTAGGGGATCGTGTAACTCGCCCCTCCGAAAGCGACTCCAGCGCCGCTTCGTAATCCGCAATCACCAGTCCGCGCAGGAAAGCAAAAATACGATTCCGAATCGCCGCCGTAAATCCTTTGGCATCGCGCGTGACGNNCGGCCGCTTCTTCCGCGCCGGGCGGACGCACTTCCTTCGTTTCGGCGCGCTGGAAATTCGGGTCGCGCATTTTTTCCCATTCATCGAGCAAGCTCGAATCCACCTGCCGGATCATCGAGCCGAGATACAGTTCCATCTCGCGGACCTGGTCGTTCTTGGCCGCATCGGGAACATTCTGGGTGAGGACTTTGTAAACCCGGTTCAAGTGGCGGAGCAGAATGCCCTCGGCCCGCTGCAATTCGTAGTCCCGGATGTAATCGGCAAACGAACGGAACGTTTCGAACATCTCCCGCGCGATGGATTTCGGCCGGATGTTTTCCTGGCCCACCCAGGGATGTTTGTCCGCAAAGGCGTTGAACGTCGAATAGACAAATTCCCGGTTCGGTTTCGGGGGCTCGAGCTTTTCCAGTTCTTCCATACGCTTGTCGTAGTCGAGACCTTCCATCTTCATCTCGGCCATCTTCTGGTCCTTCACCCGGTCAAGTTGCTTGCGCAGGATGATGTCGGGATCTTCGAGGATGGATTCCACGAGTGTCAGCAGGATGAGCGCGTAATCCGGCTGTTGCGGATCCACCAGCGGAATGGTATCGAGCAGATACAACGACAGCGCCTGGTCCATCGAGAAATCTTCCTGCAACTCCACATTCACGCGAAGTTTACGCCCGCCCTCACC
>PLJQ01000127.1 GCA_003140275.1 Limisphaerales bacterium | reverse complement strand
TGGGCGTTGAAGTATTCGGTTTGCTCGTTGGAAACAACACGCAAAAAACCAATTGATAAATCAGATTTCCAATAGCAAGTGTGCTTAATGTGAGACTGAACAGATTAAATCTTTTCTTGGCTTTTTCGCTTATTATTTTCGGGGCTTCTTCCGTAGGATTCGGACTTTGCTTGGCCTTTTTTTGTTTGAAGGACTCCAATATCCACGGATTGATGATTGCCGCCAGCGCCATGACAATGGTGATGAGCGGCATCCAGTCTTGGAGGGTTTTCACAAAAAGCAAATAGGCCACAATCATCTGGCTAGAGTCAACCCCTTCCACTGCCACCTATAGCCACCAACTCAGCGATGAGGAAATCAGAGCTATGGCTTCGGCCAGCCTTGTTTGGGACGGGTTTTGAGGAATGAATTCTTAATGGCCTGCTTCCAGTTGCCTTTAAGATTCAGGACTTCAGGTTTGGGGCCGCGAATGCCTTTTGAATCAGCAGTTGCCGTCTTACTGGCGGAAGATTTCATGCTTTCCAGTTCTTAGCACGTCGAATCCGCATAAACAAGATGTTTGCCGATAGATTTTTTGACCGCCAACGCAAGCCGCTCCCCGTCGTTTAATTTTCGAGTGTTCCATCGAAAAGAAAACTCATCGCAGTAACGGTGCAAATGCTGAGGCGAGACAGCGTGAAATGTTCCGGTGATTCCGCGTTTCAAAAGCGAAAAGAAAGATTCGGCATGATTCACCCCGGATATTGTACCGTCCGCATTGCGCCGGGAAAACTCAAGTTTTGAGTGATTTACAACGTCATGGCGGCCTATCGGGTGTTTTACAATCGGGTAGAGAACGCCATGATAGACACTACTTTGATCGGTATTCACTATTGAGCCAACGGCGATATTTTGCGCTAGGAAATGACGAAGATTTCCTTGCGTCACTTGCGGAATAACTTTAGTGCGGACGTTTCCGCCGCGCTCTACCATAGCGGCAACGGGAACTTTATTTGAGTCTTTCCGATAACCCGTGCCAGCGATTCGGCCAGTCCTTAAGGCGGACGGACGCGGCTTGCCGCCGATATAAGTTTCATCCGCTTCGACCGGAACGTTCCCGCCAAGTTTTGGCAAGGTGGTTGTATCTTCCGACATTGCGAAGCGAACTCGGTGCATGAGAAACAGCGCAGACTTATAGCTGATTCCGCATTGCCGCTGAATCTCCCGTGCGCTACATCCCTTTTTGGAACTGCAAGCACGCCAGAAAGCAAACGCCCAGTGCTTGAGCGGCAATCTTGAATCTTCATACACGGTGCCGGTGCGAACGGTGAATTGATCGCCACATTGACGGCAGCGCCAGAGATAACGCTTGTTCCGAAAACCGTCGCGGCCTTCCATCTTATACACGTTGGCATGTTGACAGTGCGGGCAGCATGGAGAATTACCCCACCTCTGCTTCTCAAAAAATTCTACGGCAGTAGTTTCATCGGCGCAGGCGAGTGGTATGTTCTTTATGATTTCCGACTGCTCTAGTTCGGGATGTTCTTTATTCATATAAATATGATACTTGACGCAATAAGAAAGTCAAGCAATTATTTCAAGAGAATTATCTTTACAAAATTGGGCTTCTGATTGATGTTACCGGCAGGGTCAGGAGCCGGATGCGCTACGTATCGCACCCGACTCCCTAGCTATGTCGCACTTGGCATGTGCGCCATAAATCAGTGGCAGGGAACGGGCGAGTGAGTCTTGGGAAACAATCAGGACATCAATGACACGTCCTGTTTTCCTCGTCCGCCCCTGCAAATTTTCACATTTTCTCATAAACAGCATTGCGCCGTCCTTGCCCCTCAGTAATCACTCGAAACGCTTTGTTTTTGTTTCGGAATACTATTCCAGACAGGGTATTCCGGTTGAATTCAACATTTGGATAAAGTTCGGAAAGCTTTTTCTTGAGATCGCCCAAGCCGAACTTTCCATCTGTTTTGGATATGGCCGAAAGCACCTTAGATTCAACGGTGCCATTACCGTTATAGTTCAGAGGTTTACCCGTGGTTACAGATTGTTTTACCGATGCGCATTCGACTCGCTTGTAGCGCGTGATAGGCAGCTTGCCTTCACGTTCCTTTAAGAGCTTTTTAACGCGACGGATCGCCTCAAGGTCAGAATCCAATTCTGCCTTTAGCGTTTCCTCAAGTCGGTTTATTTGTTTCAAGTTCACGCAACCAATAAATACCAACTCTGCAATGGTTGCAAACGAAAATTGAAATTATTTTTTAGGAGGTTGTTATCAACCCATCTTGATTTGTTTATGGGATAACCGTCGCCAATTTGCGTTCAATACATACTCCCGAAATAATTTTTGGTTGGACGGTTTTTGTCCAACCCCACCCGCTACGATGATGCACAAATTGAACAAAACATTATTATGACTACACAAAAACAACTGGAACTCGGCTTCGACAAAGCCGGCGGATTTCAAGCGCATCTTCAACCGGCTTGCCGTTTAAGCCGCGCGCAATGGTGGTTTGAACAGATGCGGCGGGTCGTCGATCACGCGATAAACTGGCAGCCCGCCCCGCCAGCCCGGCCGGAGCAGATTTGGTTTGCCGAGCCACGCCGACAGAATCACGCATGACAGTCCGCTAAAAAACTCCCGCCCACCTCGTAGGCGCCGAGGTAAGGAAGCGGAACCCTGCGGAGACTGGCACGCTTTGTCCGCCTCCTCACGTCGGCGGCGGCTTTTTCGACAGGCTGACAAGCTGCAAACGCGAATCACTTCTCCGAAAAGCGCCCGCTGACAAAATCACGGATGACTGCGAGTTCCAGTTCGCCCGCAATGGTGTGGGCTTTCATGAACTCGTGCCACGAGATGTTCAGCCCGGCGGCTTTCAGCAAGTTGATTTGTTCGCGAACGTCCGCGAACGGGATGAGCGGGTCTTGGGTTCCGTGGGTGATGAGCAACCGTTGTTGCAACGCCACGGGCGAAAGTTCGCCGATCAATCGCTCCGGTTCAAACAAGTAGCCGCTGATTCCCACCAACCCGGCAAAACGATGAGGATAGCGCAAGCCAACATCCATGATCATCAAGCAGCCCTGCGAAAATCCAAACATCACGGTCTGCTCGCTGGGAAAGTTGTTCTGGCGTTGGGTGTCCAGCAGATCGAAGAGCAATTTGCGACTCCGCCGAATCCCAACGCCCTTGTCGCCCGCAAAATCATACCAAGAATAGCCACCATAATACAGGTCCGGCGCATTGACGAGCAGATANNCCGCCATGCTGTCCCCCAACCCATGCAAGACCACCATGAGCCGGCGAGAGTTTTTTTCGCGGGCGGGAATTAGTTCGGTCTTGAGCATGATGGCCATCGTCCCAAGTTACTGTGGCGGTTCATACCAGTAGCCACGCAACCAATCCGCGATCAAACCGATCTCCGACGCCTTGAGGATTCCTTTGTCGCCAAAAGCGGCCATACGGTCATTGCGCCTGCCATAGAAACTGGGATGTTCCGGATTGGTAACAAAACTGATCAGCCATTTGCGCGACCCGTAACCAGCGAGGATTGGCGCGGTGGCATCCTCGTCCTTTTTTTGGAACTCGTGACAATCGGTGCATCCGGTCTCCGTCTGAAGCAGAGTGCGGCCTTCCTCGATCAAGGCTGAGTCCCGGTGGTCAAAGACAATTTGCGATTTGAGTTGGGCTTCGGCGGAAAGCGCGGCAATGACTTTCCTCAACTTTTCTCTTTGTTCCGGAGCATAGTGTGCCACGTCCTTTTTCACGAACTTGGCCATCTTGCCGTCGGCAAATTTCGTGGCACCGAAGTAATTGGTGCTGGTCACTTTTTCGGGGTCGAGCAGGCCAGTCAGCCATTCTCGCGAAGCAAAACCTTTCAGATCGGAAGCTGACTGCGGGTCGGTGGGCGTTTTGCCCGTGCCATCGTGGCCGTCATAGCGGTGGCAAAGGGCGCATTTCTCGGCGAAGAGTTTCGGGCCTTTTGTGAATGCATCGGCTCGGAGCAAAGCAATCCCGCTGCTCTGAATACCGGCGGGAGATCGCGCCAGGACCTTGACACGCTCCGCTTCGCGTTCAGCCTGTTTGACTGCCAGTCGGTATTCGGGATTTTTTGCGTCGTCGGCCAGCGCCATATAAGTGAGTAAACCCGCACCCCCTATCAGCATCCAAAGCAAGCCGAGATTAAAACGATGGCCCAGTTTCCAACGGCCGATGAATGGCATGAGGAAGGCGACTCCCGTGATCAGCCCGGGAATGATGATGGCGCCCCAGATTTCCCGGGTACCGGCAAACCATTTCAACTTCAGAAACTGGAATAGAAAAAGAAAATACCACTCCGGTCGCGCGGCGGAATAAGCCTCCGAAGGATCGGCCGGCGCGGCAAGGTCTGCGCCCAGCAGCCCGTGGCTTGAAAATAAACGGTGACGCACGATAAGAAAAAGCACAGCGGCCAGCACGGCCAGACAGGCAATGGCATCCCTGAGCACTTGATCAGGCCAGAATGCCGCATCGGGTCTTCGCTTCGGTTCTCGCGCCGTGATACCGTGGCGGCGGAACAGGTAAATGTGTCCGGCCAGGAGCGCGATGATCATTCCGGGCAACACTCCCGCATGCAATGCGAAAAACCGTGTCAACGTGTGATGGCCATAATCCGCACCACCGATGATGACCTTTTGCAAACTCGGTCCAATGTAGGGGATGATGCTGATGATATTCGTCGCCACTTTCGTTGCCCAATAACCTTTCTGATCCCACGCAAGCAAGTAACCGGTGAGCGAGAGAGCCAGAACGAGTTGAAGCAAAACCAGCCCGAACCAAAAATTAACTTCACGGGGTGCTTTGTAGGCACCGTCGATCACGACCTGCATCAGGTGGAGCACCAGCAGCACGGTCATGACTTGCGCCGTGTAATGGTGGAGTCCGCGCAATAACCAGCCACCGACCATTTCGTCCTGAATGTAGTAAACACTTTCCCAGGCGGTCTGGGAACTGGGGCTGTAGGCCATCCATAGAAAAATGCCGGTGATGAATTGTACGGCGAGCGCAAACGTCAGCGTGCTGCCCCAAACATAACGCCAGCGCGAGCCGCCCGGAATATTTTCGTAGAGAGCCTCGCGGGTGATTTGTCGATAACCGGTGCGCTGGTCGAGCCAGTCAAGGAGCGATTTCATGCCATGGGGATTTTCTCTGCATGACCGGCTTGAAAATTCCTGAATTCAACCCAGACTTCTTTGCTGTTGCGTATTTCCACTTTAAGATCATCTAATCCGCGTTGAGCCGGGCTGTCTGGATTATCAATTTTCCCGTCCGCGGTGAACGTGCTCTCGTGGCACGGGCAATGGAACGCGCCCCGCTCCGGGAGATAATCGACAAAACACCCGGCATGGGGACAACTGGCATTGAAGGCCTGCAAGGTCTTTTCGCCCGTACGCCGGAGATAAACGGCGCCGATGGGCACCTCAGTGAATGTGTTCCACGCGTCGATCCGGCTGGCAACCAGGGGAAATTTGCGGGGCACACCGTCGATGGGCAAGGCTTCCAATGTCGTCACCCGAACAGCGCCGGTGGTGGATGATTTTCGGCGCAATGGGTCGAAAAAAACCGTCAACCCCGAAGCCACGGGAAATAAACCAATAATGGCGACGATCACCGTCGCGAAAGTTTTTTTGAAGAAACCGCGCCGGTCGGATTGCGGAGGCAAATTTTGTGCGTGCATATTTTCCATCGCTTGTAACTTTCAAGCTGGCGTAGATGTTCCCGAAAATTTCAGAAAAGGCAAATGCGAATCGCGGTTTAAAACCGTTTTAGTCTGCATTTTCTGCGTGCTTTTGCAAAAAAAGGATTTTAGCCTGCGGCCATGACAATCTGGATTATTGCTCTGTTGCTGCTGGGCGCGCTTGGAGCGGTGGGTTTTTACCAGGGCGCCGTTCGCGCGGGATTTTCACTCTTGGGACTTTTATTGGGCGCATTGCTGGCAGGGCCGCTCGCGCCACTGCTGAAGCCGATTTTTCCGCTGCTTGGTCTTAAGAATCCCGTCTGGGCCTGGCTATTGGGGCCATTCATCATTTTTCTTCTTATCCTGATAGTTTTCAAAATCGCCGCCATGGTCGTGCATCGCAAAGTGGACGTGCATTACAAATACAAGGCAGGCGATTTAAAAGGAGCGCTGTGGGGAAGGCTAAACCAACGATTGGGACTTTGCCTCGGACTGGTCAATGGGATGATTTATCTGCTGTTAATTTCACTCGTCATTAATGCGTTCAGCTATTTGACCGTACAAATGGTCGCCGACAACGCTCCAGTACAAACAAGGCTTTTGAACAAGGCGGGCCTTGATTTGCGTACCAGCGGACTGGCAAAAACGGTGGCGGCCATTGATCCGATGCCCGAAGCCTATTATAACGCGGCAGATATTATCGGTGTCATTTACCATAATCCACTGGCGGACAGCCGACTTTCCCGTTACCCCCTTTTTCTGGCGTTGGGGGAACGGCCTGAATTTCAAGCGATGGCCAAGGATAAGGATTTTGCTGACCTGCGCGCCAAACAAGTTCCGGTCAAGGAACTCGCCAATCATCCGATAATGCAGTCGATCCTTAACAACATCGACCTTGTGAAAGAGATTTGGGCGCTCACCGCGCCAAATCTAATAGACCTTCGCGTCTACCTCGAAACCGGAAAATCTCCCAAATACGACAACGAAAAAATTCTGGGTCGCTGGTTGTTCGACCTTAACGGCACCCTGGCCCACTTGAAAGACATCAAACCCAACATCGGATCGGGAGAATTGTTGCGGCAAAAGAAAGTGATGACTGCCCTCTTCACGCAAACAACGTTCATTGCGGCTGCGGACAAGCAAGCCATCTTCAAGGGCGCGGTACAAGTGAAACCGACGGCAGTCGCGAGTGATCAACAACAGTCGATACAGGGACAGTGGGAAGGCGGAAACACCAAGTATCGACTGATTTTTTCTGGCAAAGGAATACCTGAGGCGCTGGAGGCGGTGGTCGAAGGAGACAAGTTGACAGTCAGCGATCTGGGCTTGGATTTGGTCTTTGAGCGGGAAATGTAGCGCTTCAAACCAGTTCGTCGATCACCGTTACACGCTTAATTTCCCGGGGTACTGAACGAAGCTTGCTGCACGTTGAAGTGAAATCCGTCGAACAGCGCGCTGGGCGGTTGCGTGTTCATGGCAGGGTTGACGCTGGATTGCAAAACGTCTCCGTTTGGAAATTGGTTCAACGCCATCCCGCCATTTGCGCCTGGAATCATCGCCCTCGATACATTGTCCACGCCACCCATGGCTAACGGCGTCTCCTCAAACTGTTGCAATGCCACCAGACGGAAGAGCAACAAGCCGAAAGCCGCAACCCCAAAGCCGCCGGCCAACACGGGCTTCAACTCAAAGAACCGCATCAGCCGCTCAAACCAAGATACTGAATCAGACAACCGCACCGCCTCCAATCGGGCAATCACTCTACGCGGAAGCTCGTTAAAATAGCCGGGCGGCGGCTGTTCGTGCCTCTTCAATGCCAGCAAGCGACGCACTTGACCAAAATCTTCGGGGGCAGAGTTCATAATTAATTCAGATATTCGGATAGCAACGCTTGCAGTTGCTGCCGTGCATAAAACAGGCGTGACCGTACCGTGCCAATGTTGCAGTTCATAATTTCACCGATTTCTTCATGCGACAGACCTTGAATATCATGTAACGTAACAACTAACCTGTGATCTTCAGACAGCTTTTGCATGGCGGCGTTCAATTTTTCCTGCAGCTCACTGAGTTGGACTTCACGGCGGGGTGTTTTGTCCGAAACCAGCGCTACCAGATCGGGGTCATGTTCGGCATTAAAATCCAAATCATTCAAGCTCAAATGTGTCCGATTCTTCCTTTGTTTCAGGAAATTAATCGTTCGATTGACAGCAATCCGGTAGATCCAGGTATAAAAACTCGACCCCCCCTTGAACGACTTTATTGCCTGAAAAGCCTTGATAAAAGCCTCCTGCGCCAAATCATTGGCATCCTCGTGATTGGAGGTCATGTTGTAGAGCGTGGCGTAAATGCGTTCCTGATAACGTCTGACCAAGTCGTCATAGGCCGACAAGTCACCCTTGCGGGCGCGCTCCACCAGAACCGCTTCATCAGGCACTTTATCGGCTGTTGAAGCGGCCGTGGGTTCATTCGTTGATGAATCCGCTGCTGGCTTACCGGGAGCGTGGTCAGTCATAATCATAGCACGCTACCCCCCAAAGTATCCGCTTGTCGCCCTAGGTATTCAGTCAAGCCGATCAAACCTGTGCGACCATCAGATTCGGGTACGACACTCAAGGTTTGCCGCGCTTTCCCAAGATATTGATGAATGACCTCCAGCGATTCATTGCGCGTGTCATGCTTGTCCAACAGTTCGAGCACCCGGGGAAAACAAGCCGGCTCCCACTGCTGAACCAATTCTTCCAAACGCTCGCGTCCGCCTGCGTTTGCCCGTTCCCAAAGCAATAGTACGGGCAACGTTAATTTCCCTTTGGCGAGGTCTGTTCCCAGCGATTTCCCGGCGACCGCTTCCGAACCGTACAAATCCAGACAATCGTCATACACCTGATACGCCGTGCCCAAAGCCAATCCAAAACGACGTAACGCGCTCCGCTGAGTATCCGGCATGCCACTGAGGCACGCGCCCAAATCGCAAGAAAGCGCAAACAGTTCTGCCGTTTTCATTTCCAACACCTTGAAATACTCGGCTCGCGAAAACTGGAAATTGCGCCGTTGTTGGGTCTGCAAAATCTCCCCGGAACAAACGGTGTTCGTCGCCATCGCCACGGCCCGGCAAATCTCTGGCGTGGGAAAACCGGCCGCCAGTTTCAAGGCGTGTGCAAAGAGACAATCGCCAAACAATACTGCGATTTCGTTGCCCCAGTTGGCCGCCAGGGTAAGTCGTCCCCGGCGTATTTCCGCCTCGTCCATCACGTCGTCATGCACCAGCGTCGCCAAATGCACCATCTCGATGATGACGGCTACTGTGATGTGGGTATCATTGATTTTTCCCGTTGCGCCCGCGCTCAAAGCCACCAGGGCCGGCCGCAATTGCTTCCCCTGCCCCGTCAACGTGTATTCGGCATACGGCGCGATAGCGGGATCGAATTCCTTGATCTGTTTTTCCAGCCGGCTGGCCACGGCTTGAAGAAAGGGCTCCAACGGCTCCACAATTTGCCTCCATGCAACTTGAGGCTCTAGGTTTAATGTGACGGCGGCGGGCGCAGTGACCGTTCTGGATTCAGCAGCGAGCATGCGCAAACACCCTACGTTTGCGTTCTTCTCAAGTCAAACCGTTATCTTCGCTCCTAAACTTTTCCGGCTTTCGACTGGTGAAAAGCTTTCTTTCCAGGTAATCAGCTTGAACACAACGACACAAAACCATGTCCATCTGTGATCCAACTGCCGGACGAACGAGTGAAACCCTCGACGAAATTCAACGGGCTGCCCAAACGCAATTCTCCAAGCAAAGTCATCGTTACTCCCAAGGCCATATCCTGGAAAATGTCGAAGATGTGCAGGCGGCCATTGAAACCATTGATTTAGTTCCTGACTCGCGCGTGCTCGATGTCGCGACCGGCGCTGGACACACGGGATTACATCTGGCCAGTCTCGGCCACAACGTCACGTTGGCCGACATTTCGGCATTGATGCTCGAACGTGCGGCGGAAGCAGCGGCCAGACGCAATTTGAACGTACAGACCCGGCTGCACACCGCCGAAGAATTTCCTTACGCTGATACCAGCTTTGATTTGGTCATGTGCCGCGTCGCTGCTCATCACTTCAGTTCGCCGGAGAATTTTATTTGCGAAACCACCCGCGTGCTCAAACCGGCGGGACATTTCCTATTGATCGACGGAAGCGTTGCCGACGACCAACTGGAAGCTGAAGCCTGGTTGCATGCTGTGGAAAAATATCGTGATCCCAGCCACCATCGTTTCCTGACCCCGCACGCTTGGAGTCAACTCTGTGCCGCGAGCGGGTTGAAGGTGAAACAAGCCAGTTTGAAACCATTCAAACAACCCGACCTCAACTGGTATTTTGAAACTGCCGCGACGACTCAGGAAAACCGCGAAAGAGTATTGGCCCTGGTCGCCAACGCGCCGCCGTCAGCCCGCGAACTGTTTTGTTTGGGCACCGAGGACAGAAAAATCGTCTGGTGGTGGCAGCGATTGACACTGATCGCGGTCAAATGAGTTAAACAAGCGACATTCCTTTGGTCACCTTGACGACGATGCTGCCAGCGATCTTGTCATGCCATGATTGCTTCTCGCGACTCCATCCGGCCCAGAAAAATCCCAGAAACAAAACCATTGCCGAGAAAATGCTCGACAGCGCGCGGATCAATGCCACCGAAAAATCCAGCGGACGGCCATCGGTGCGAACAATTTTGATGCCCATCACGATGCCGCCGATGGTTGTCCCTCTCCATGTCCACATCGCAATATGATAGATCGCCCACAAGATAAGAAACAACGGCGGCAAGCGCATCCACACGGAAATCGTGCCGACCAACAACAAATCCAGGACGGTCGCCACGAAGCGCAGCCAAAAACCAACGCGCGGCAAAGAGGCCTCTGAGCCGATCGCGGGCGGAATAGCACCCTGCTCTGTCGTGCCAAAGGCCATCGGCGTTCCGCCATCGGCAACACTGGAGGCAGGTTTCGCCGTTTCTCTCTCCCGTTGAAAACTACCAACGGCCGCCATCGACACAGCGCCCAGTCCCCAAAGACCCGCCACGCCCCACACCACAAAACCGACGACCGGCACCGTGTAAAGCAGATAAAAAAACACCGTGCCCGCAACGAGGGTCAACAAGGCTGACTGGGCAACGGCAGAACTTATGGTGCGCGCCAATTGCTGACCGGTGTAGCGATACACCGCCACCTTGCCACACAAAAACGCCACGATCATGGCGCAGAATAAAAATGGAATGATCAGCACCCCTACCCCTGTCGCCACGAGCAAGATCAGCAATGGTCCGAACAGTATCAGAACCAGAAATCCGGCAAAGAAAGAGCCGATCGGATTTTTATCCACTTGATCAATGCATGCTTGAACGGGCCGGGGGAACAACAAGGAGAAAAGCAAATTGATCAAGAAAAGCACACCGGCCACAACCCAAACCCAACCCACTTGCGGTGGCAAAGGCCGCGCCAGCAAAAGTCCACCTTGCAACCAGTCCTTGAGCCATTTCAAACTTGGAACGTTTATGCCGCCCACCTCCACGCGCTGCCCGTCGATTTTGGCTTCAGGATCGGCATCCAACGTTCCGCCGACAACCGTGGCATCTCCCTTGACCAGAGCTTTCGGCCCCAACTTCGCCGAGCCAAGTACAACGACCATATCTCCTTTGACTTTGCCATTAACTGTGGCCGAGCCGGCGACTACAACCAAATCACCATCAATCGTTCCGTCGATGGTGGCCGAGCCGCGCACCACCACCACTTCCCGGCAGACCTCTCCCTCCTTCAAAACCGCATCGCTTCCGATCTTCACAATTTCTCCGACCCGCTTACGCGTCGGTTCGGCTTCCATTTTGCTGGCCGGCGGTGTGTTGGTTTCGTTGGCGGCGCGCTCAATCAGATCGAGATCGGGTTCACGCACGGCGGCGATCGGTTGTAGCGCATAAAGCCCCAACGCCGTCTGCATGGCCAAGGCCGCGATGATTCCCACCTTTGGAAATGTTGAAATCAATTTCATATCGTCATTACGGTTTTGCGAAAGTTACACGGAAACAGAGCGTGCCAATCCCAACGCACGTCAGATACATCACCCCCAAGAGCAGTGCTGCGTACATTAGAAAATAGCTGCTCACAGCCCGGCCCAAAATCAAAACAACGTTCGCCAAGACAACCAGGTGCTCCCACAAGGGCGTGAACAATCCGAAAACTTGCATGATCTTTTGGAATACGAAACTCACCCCCAGCGAGATTTCCGCTCCGGAAAAAACGGCCAAACCCAGACTGCCAACCAGCAACGCGATGAATGCCACCCGAAAATCCACCGGCCAGGTCATCATTGGCCGCTGCCACCAAGGCTGTCGCGCTTGTGCGGCGATGGATGACCGGACACGCGGAATCAGTGTGTCCGGAGCCGGCAGGTCGGGAAGCCGGCGTAGTTCCCGATGAATCAGTCCTACCAACTGTTTTTCAAAATTGATTTCCATGCTTTTAATCAGCTCAATTGTGCCGGGCGGTTTGCTTCGGCAGCCGACTGATTTGCCGCCAGGCGCGTGCCGACCGCCATAAATTCTCTCATCGGTTTTGATTTCAATTTTTGCCGCAGTGCCTCTCGCCCCCGATGAATGTCGATCTTGACCTTGCTCAACGAGACGCCCAGTTGCCGGGCAATTTCGTCGTAGCTCATCTCTTCAAAATGATAGAGCACCAGCGGCACGCGCTGGTCGGCGGGCAGTTTCTTCAACGCGGTCTCCAACGTTTCACGTTGCTCTGTCGCCACGATATTTCTCTCGTGAACTTCAGGCGCGGGCAACGTCGCGGAATAGTCTTCCCCGGTCTCCTCTTGAAACATCTCCGAAAAAAAACGCCAGCGGGAGCGGTAACGCGAAAGATGATTCAAACAAAGATTCTTCGTTACGGTTTTAAGCCAGCCGCCCGCCCTATGGCCGCGTGAAAGTTCTTCATAACGCTCGCAGGCCTTGAGAAAAACCTCCTGCGAGATGTCCTCCGCGTCGGCCTCGTTGCCAAGCAGGCGGACTGCGCTCGTATAAACCATATTCTGGTAGTTCCTCATGAACACCTCAAAATCTTCCGGCTGTGTCATTGTTTTCCCTGAACTGGTTCAGGGCCATGTTACCCCAAAGACACAGGCGACAGCAAAAAAGTTTCAGAAATCTGAATTTGCCTCCGACAGCAAATTCTTCATTCCACATTCGACTACTTCGGCTATCTTGGCGACGCGCAGACATTTGCCGGGCAACTCGCGGAGCTTGCAGAGGCTGGCCAATGATGTTTTAAACGAAACTGAATCGCCGACGCTGACCGATCTACCGCCTTGGAATACCACCAGACGAAGCGCATTGAACACCGGCTGACTTTAAGGCAACATTAAGAACGTGCGACGTAGCGTAAGCGGTCGAGTCTGATGCTTAATTTGATTTCAAAAAATCGCTTTTAATAATATTGCCAGGTGGTCGGAAGTCGAATAGAGTTTGAAACAAGAAACATTCGTTTAATCAATGCAATCAACTCAAGAACCATCCAAGTCTCCGCCACCCAAACAACCGTTATACTGGCAGAAAGCACTCCTTTGGCAGAGTTTGGGGTTTCTCATCATCATCGTCCTGACGTGGTGTAATGCGATCTTCGATTTGACGCATTATATTTTTCACGTGCAGCGGCAGGACGAGGACATCAACCAAACGCTTATTTCAAGCGCCGTCATTATCCTGTTGTGGATTTTTTCGGCGTATAAGGTTTACCGCGTCGTTTCGCGGCTGAGTTACCTTGAAAGTTTTCTTCACGTTTGTGCTTGGTGCCGGAAGATTCAACACGAAGATCAATGGCTCTCACTTGAAGATCATTTTACAAGGAAAACCGGCGGTGAGACATCTCACGGGATCTGTCCGGAGTGTTCCGTGAAGTTCCGCCACGAAGTCAAACATTAAGCCTCGTTCGCAGGAATTAAAAAGGAGCCGCGGGGCAATAAACAGGGCGCTGTTCCAAGCATCGAGAGTTGAGAAAATCTGCGACATCGACGTGCAGTGCTGAGAAAGGCGAGCCGTCGCCGGCTCGCCTCTTTGTAAAGAACATTTCTATCAGTTTCTCTGTACTGGTTCGCGTTCTTTTTCGATGGACTCTCCGCCGCCCATCTCCTTGTCGCGATCTTCCATTGCAGCTTTGCGGGAAAGTTTTACACGGCCTTTTTCATCCACGCCGAGACATTTGACCCAGATATCATCGCCCATTTTTACGATGTCCTCGGTCTGCTTTACGCGGAAATTGGCGAGTTCGCTGATGTGACAGAGGCCGTCCCTGCCCGGTAGGAATTCCACGAAGCAGCCAAATTCCTTGATCGTGACCACTTTGCCACGATAAACCTTTCCGATCTCGGCCTCAGCGGTCATACCCTCAATCGCGTCGCGGGCAATCTTCATGCCTTCCTCCGACACCGAGTAAATGTTGACCGTGCCATCATCTTCAATGTTGATTTCGCAACCGGATTCTTCGACGAGCCGTTTGATGTTCTTGCCGCCCGGCCCGATCAATGCGCCAATCTTCTCCGGGTTGATCTTGACGGTAACAATGCGCGGCGCGTATTTGCTCATTTCCTTGCGCGGCGCGGCCAATATTTTGGCCATCTCGCCCAGGATAAACAGGCGTGCCACTCGCGCCCGCTCCACCGTCTCGGTCATCAGCTTGTGCGGGATGCCGCGCAACTTGAGATCAAGTTGAAAACCGGTGATGCCCTTCTCCGTGCCGGCGATCTTGCAATCCATGTCGCAGAACGCATCCTCCCAGCCAATTATGTCCGTGAGCAATTGGTAGCGCGACATTTTATCGCGGTCGTCATACTCGGCGCAGATGCCGATGCTGATGCCTCCCACTGGCCGGATAAGCGGGACGCCGGCGTCCATGAGCGCGAGCGTGCCGCCACAAACGGAAGCCATTGAAGTGGAACCATTCGACTCCATGATCTCGCTGGTGATACGGATCGCATACGGATAGTCCTTTAATGGCAACATTGGCTCGATGGAACGTTCCGCCAATGCGCCGTGGCCGATTTCCCGGCGGCCCGGCCCACTGATGCGTCCGGTTTCACCGACGGAAAAATTCGGGAAGTTGTAGTGCAGAATAAACTTTTTCTCGGTTTCCCCGCCGGTGTACGAGTCAAACTCCTGCGCGTCTTCGCTTGTGCCCAATGTTGCGAGCGTGACCGCCTGGGTTTCACCACGGGTAAAAATCGCCGAGCCGTGGGCCCGCGGCAAAATACCAACTTCACCGGAAATGGGACGGACGACATCAAACGTGCGGCCATCGAGACGTTTGCCGCTGTTGAGAATCAGATTACGAACGGCTTCCTTTTGGATGTAATACGAAGCGTCCTTGATGACGAACTCGGTCACCTTTTCCGCACCGAATTTCTCCACAAGTTTCGTTCCTACTTCCGCAAAAATAGCGCTGACCGCGGCTTCCCGCGCCAATTTGGCCGGTGTGAGCAACGCGCCAACAATGCGATCCCCGGCGAGCGCCTTTGCTTCCTTGAGGATTGCTTCAGGAACAATGTTCAATGTGATCTCGCGTTTCTTTTTGCCGGCTCTGACGGCCAATTCCTTTTGCGCGGCGATAAGCGGCTTGCAGCTTTCCTGGGCAAATTCCAGTGCCGCATTGAAATCAACTTCGGTGATTTCCTTGGCGGAACCTTCATACATCACGATGTCCGCGCTGTTGCCAACGTAAACCAAGTCCAGATCGCTTTCAGTCATTTGCGCGTGCGTGGGGTTTGCCACAAACTTGCCGTTGATCCGGCCAACGCGCACAGCGCCCAAAGGACCGTCCCACGGAATATCGCTGACCATCAGGGCCGCCGATGCGCCCAGCAAACTGAGCATGTCGGGATCATTTTCGCCGTCGGCGCTCAAGACGATGCTTTGTACCTGCACTTCGTTATACCAACCCCTGGGAAAGAGCGGGCGAATAGGCCGGTCGATCAAGCGGCACGTGAGAATCTCCTTCTCAGTAGGACGGCCTTCGCGCTTAAAGTAACCTCCGGGAAATTTACCTGCGGCAGCGGCTTTTTCACGATAGTCCACGGTCAGCGGGAAAAACTCCTGGCCGGGTTTGGCCTTGCTGGCGGCCACAGCGGCCACCATTACGATGGTTTCGCCCATTTGGACGACGACGGCGCCGTCGGCTTGTTTGGCAATTTTGCCGGTTTCGAGGATGATTCGTTTATCGCCCAATGGGGCAGTGATTTTTTCTGACATAACTATTTTTCTACATCCATTGACTCCGAGGAACTTCAATGAACGCCCGACCGGCAGGCGCTCATTGAAATTACCCTGGAGCAACGGGATTTTTCATACGCGCAATTGTTTAAGAAACTTAATTGAACCGGGCGCGATTGGCGGCTCAACTAAATCAGAGGTGGGAGGCACTCAAACTGTGGATCAACGGATGAATCGCATCCGCCAGCGCCTCCACAGAAAATTATCTACGAAGCTTGAGCTTTTTGGTGATCGCAATGTAGCGATTGGTGTCGGTATTGTGCAGATAATCAAGCAACCGGCGACGTTGACTCACCATAACCAACAATCCGCGACGCGAACTGTGATCCTTGATATTCTTTTGCAGATGCTCGGTCAGATGATTGATGCGCTGCGTTAACAAAGCAATCTGGACATCCGCCGAACCTGTGTCCCGTTCGTGCAACCGCACGTCTTCAATCGTATTCACTTTAGCTTCCATAATTCAAATTTACTTTTCTCGTTTAATATAGGCGGATTAGTGTAAATTTCAGATGAGAGGGTGTAAAGCCCTTTAATGAATCAATTAATTGTCGGCACAGGGAACGTGACGTCGTCTGTTTGGAATGTCTTGGGACGGCATTCATGAGGGCGATATTATTTCTCTCATCTTTGCCAAAGTGGGAGAGAATTCTTGGATTACTTCCACGCACGGCAGAGCCATCCTGGTTGTTGAATAATCATTCTGCTTCGGCAACATAAACATATCTTCATATCAAGATACATTGATTTTTGAGTTGCAAGCCTGTTGGCAAAGGCTATTGTCACTGGCGTGAGTCAAAACGTGAGCCAGCAATTAAATCGCGCCGCGCAACTGGAACACCTGTTGCGCGAACGCGTCGTCATCATTGACGGCGCGATGGGCACGATGATCCAGCAGCACAAACTGGTGGAGGAAGATTATCGCGGCACACGGTTCGCCACATGGCACAAGGACCTCAAGGGCCTTAACGATCTGCTCAACCTCACCAAGCCCGCCCTCATCGAGGAAATCCATCGCCAATATCTCGAAGCTGGCGCGGACATCATAGAAACGAACACGTTCAACTCGCAATCCATCTCGCTCGCGGATTACGGCATGGAATCGCTCGCCTACGAATTGGCCAAGGCCGGCGCGGAGTGTGCGCGACGCGCAGCGAATGCGGTCGAAAAAGCGCAACCGGGTCGCGTATGTTTCGTGGCAGGCGCGATTGGCCCAACGACTAAAACGTCGTCCATCTCCACGGATGTAAACAACCCGGGCGCGCGCGGCTGCACGTTCGATGAACTGGTCGCGTCCTACGGCGAACAGATCAAAGGAATGCTCGACGTCGGCGTGGACGTGCTGCTGGTGGAAACTATTTTCGACACGCTCAACGCGAAAGCAGCGTTCTTTGCGATNNGAATGCGATTCAGAAAATCTTTGAGGAACGCGCCATAAGTCCCCTGCCTTACCGGAGCGACGAGTTATACGAGCCCAAAATTTCCACGGACAAATTAGGGACTCGCATAGCTCATCCCTCCAAATTGAAGCATTGCGTGCCGATTCTCGCGTCGGTCACATTCATTCAAGCCGGAAGCAATCGCGGCGTCACCGGCCAGACCGTCGAGGCGTTTTTGAATTCTATTTCCAATGTTCCACTCCTGAGCGTCGGGATGAACTGCGCACTCGGGCCGAAGGAATTGCGTCCGCTCATCGAGGAACTTTCCGGCCTTGCGCCGATTTACGTCAGCGTGTATCCGAACGCCGGCTTGCCGAACCCGCTTTTGCCGACCGGTTTTCCCGAAACGCCCGAGTCGCTCGCGCTGCAACTTCGCGAGTGGGCGCAGAACGGCTGGCTCAACATCGTCGGNNGGTGGTTGCTGTGGCACAACGCCACCGCACATCAAGGCGATTGCCAAAGCAGTCAAAGATTTGCCTCCGCGCACGGTTCCAACGATTGAACCCTATTTGCGTTTGAGCGGATTAGACGCGCTGACCGTTCGACCCAATTCCAATTTCCTCAACATCGGCGAGCGCACAAACGTCGCGGGTTCGCCCAAGTTCGCGCAGCTAATAAAGGGGGGCGAATACGAAGCCGCCGTTTCCGTGGCGCGCCAACAAGTCGAA
>PLJQ01000278.1 GCA_003140275.1 Limisphaerales bacterium | reverse complement strand
AGGGCTGTGGTTTGCCAGTGATTAATTTTCAAGCTTCAATCGGCTATCCGCACTGTCAAATTTTTATGCTGAATTGGACCCCATCACCACGGCCATCGGTATCCTATGAGATTAACGACACGTCAACTGCGGCAAACTTTGAGCAAAGCATTGGAACTTACCCCATTAACTCAGGAACTTACCCGAACGCTTGGAAACACCTGGCCCTAGTCTCTGAACCCGGCAGGTTTGCGTGTTACTTCAACGGTAGCAAAATTTATCAGACAAATATTTTCCTCAATACTATATTCCCTGCTCAATTTGCTGCATTGGGGCGACATCAGTGGCAACCCGGATCATCTTCTGCCCGCATGTCCGTCACCTATGAAAACGTTCGCATTTACAAACGCGCTCTTTCAGATTCCGATGTCATGTCCCTCTACAATTACGAGCAAAATCCCATTCCTCAAAACCCGGTCACAAACGGACTTGTCGCTTACTATCCGTTCAACGGGGACGCGAATGATGCGAGCGGGAATGGCAAAAACGGTACCGCCAACAGCGTTACGAGCGCCTCAGATCGCTTTGGATTCCTCAACAATGCTTTCGCCTTCAATGGAACCAATTCTTATATCTGGATGGGAACTCAAGTTAGGCCCCCAGTCCTCTCCGCTTCGGCATGGTTTCAGACAGGCGTGATAACAAACAGTTTTGGCACCCAAACAATTCTACGGGATAGGTTTAATGGATGGAGTATTTACGTTCAAGCGAACGAGAGCAATACAGGTTTTATTACCGCTGACATAAACCGGATAGACGGTAGCTTGGTCAGATTATGGGCGACAAATGCCGCTTACAACGATGGCCTTTGGCACATGGCAACCCTCACTTATGACGGTTACACGGGGGGCTTGTATGTTGACGGTATTTTACAACAGTCAACGACGTTGGGAACCTATTCGAGCATTAATTTTCAACCGGGCGGCCTTGCAGTTGGGCGGGACGGGGACTTTTCAGGCTCCTATTTTCAAGGCAACATTGACGAAGTTCGCATTTACAACCGTGCCTTGTCTTCCAATGAAGTCCTGCAACTATATGCTTACGAACCTCCTTGCCTTCCGCACCGTGCTACTGCAACGGCACAATTATTTAATGGGGTGGTTTCTGGAGTCACAATGACGGACGGAGGTTGCGGTTACACCAATGCGCCCATCGTGTTAATTCAAGGTGGGGGTGGTTCTGGTGCCACAGCGACCGCCGTTGTCAGCAACGGAGTGGTAGTCAGCATCAATATCACGGCTTCGGGAAATGGATACACAAGCAACCCGAACGCTTATATTTACTCTCCACTTGGGCTGCAAATCGGACTATTGAAGGCGGTCAAACCCGCATTTTCCGATTTACTGATCGGCACGAATTACCAGTTACAGGTTTCGGGCGATTTAGTAACTTGGACAAATCAAAACTCGCCCTTCACTCCAACTAACCCAAGTATGGTTTATACTCAGTATTTTGACGTGGATAATTGGCCGCAACTTTTCTTCCGATTGCAAACGACTCCATAGGACACGTTGGTCCATGATGAATCTAAAGCCGGGGGACCGTAGTCAAGGTTGAGCGAGCGCGGCGAACGGCTGCCGAGGGGCGTCGAGTGGTGAATTTACATTACTTGACTTTCGGCTGGCGAAACTCAGATTTGAATCATCAACTGACAAACAATGATCGCCATGGATTATTTCATCTCGATTCTTTTCCTTTGGAAAGGTTACAACGAGCTAGCCAAGAAAATCGAAGCTTTGGTTGATTGCAATCGCATACCAGGAAATCAGACCCTAGTTCCGAGTGAGAACTGGCACTCAACGCTATTCGCAATTGCCAAGCTCCCTAAAAACAAATCTGAGTCGCCGATTGATGAGATGCGAAAGTTTTTCGAGAAGCTTCCCTTCGATGAAATTGGGTGCGTCCTCCAGAAACACCTTTCATCCCTCACTATTCGAGCTTCTGAGTTCCGCATTTACGACAATACTGCGAACATCCAGTTTGATGTTGAGCATGGATGTTTATGTGCGATGCGGCAAGAGATGGCTAATTTCTTAACAGATTGGGAACTACCATCTGGTTTTAATTTGCCTGAAGGCATTCACTTTCCAAAGGCCGTCGAATCGAAGAACCGCGGTTCGCTGTTGTATGGTTCATTCGCACGGAGGAAATGTAAAAATGAAGACAACAAAGTGCGACTCTGTGAACACATTACAGACTTGGATTCCTTCCAGCCTGGTAAAGTGCAAATTACTGTATCAGACGACGAACTTGGGAACGAACGGGAAATCAATGTCGATTTCAAAGAAGTCGCACTCTAGCAATCTGTAATAAAAGTCGTGTGAACCGCCGCGTTTTTTCTTGGCGCTCATACCCTGTCAGGACGGATTTTCGTCAAAAAAAGTTCGAACTTTGACCAGTAAACACCGCCAGTTTGTTTTTTGAGAATTTTGGCACTGATTAGAAAATGCCAATCCGGTAAAAGCGTTGAACGTTGGTCGGAAACGGGTCGAGAACAATCAAGTTGGTGGTTGTGATTGTCAGGGTCAGCCAATTGCCCGAAGCCAGCGAATCTCGATACTGAACGGTGTAGGGTTGTCCGCCAGACGCGAGGAAACTGAATTGAATCTGGTTGCCAGCCGCTTGGATCCATTGAATTTCTGCTGGCAGCGCATACTGAACGACCAAAATCGGCGTGTTGGTTGTGTCTTCCCGCGAGCCGAATCGTCGTGCCGTGAAAAGCGTGTTTTCGGACTCGCTAATCAACGCCCAACCGAAGTTTGTGGCGGGATTCAGCAGCCATTGCTGAACATCGGCGACCAGGTTGGTGTTTGGACCAAACGTGTAGCTGCCCAGACCGTTAATGAACATCGAGGCGTCCAGCGTCCCCGAAAAATCATTGGAAACTGCGCCTCCGGCAACGGTCCAAGGCGTCGAGGGATGAAAGCGATTATTCCACGTGGCTTCGCCGTCGTTGGCCGGACTGCCGGTATTGCCCGTGCCGATACCTTCGCCCCAATCCAGCAGAACCCTGCGGAGATCGAACGTCGAATCGACTCCACCACCACCGGGCACGATGACTACATTCACAGTGAGGGCCGCCGATTGAATCATGGCGTTGGAGGGGATTTGGTTCGCCACATCAAATCGAATCAGAGCGCGGGCGGGAAATCCGCTGCCGTTCGCACCAGAGACAAGGTTTGGGTTTGAACCAAGATTATTGTCCGGAAATGCCGCAAAGAGGCTGGTATCCGCGCTCGGACGAAGCGTTATCGAATCTCCAAAGACCCGGCCATCCAAGACCATGCCGATCAGGCAGGGCAAGGCAATCCAGCATGGCCATCCAATCCCCTTTATCCGGCCTTTTTTTTTGCCCTTGCATCGCTCGACATATTCTTATAAATATGTCGCGTGATTCCAAGCTGGAAATGGTTGCTCGCCGGACTGACGACGGTTGTTTTGTACTCGTTCATTGCCGCCTCAACGCGGGCGGCAACGTTCAGCACGAATTCATTTATTGATGCTTTCGTTACCACCGGACCGACCGGCAATCTCAGCGGCAACAATTATGGCGCTGCCGGAGCGCTTGGGGTGTCCGCGTCCGGGCTGCCCAAAGAGGAATTCCAGAGCGTGCTGCAATTCGACCTGGCCGGTGCTCGCAATTCCTTTGACAATCAATTTGGCGCCGGCCAATGGAGCGTCCAGTCGGTGAGTTTGCAACTGACGGCGACGCCCCCCAACAACGGCATCTTCAACGCGACAAGCGCGGGACAGTTTCAGATTTACTGGATGCAGAATGATTCGTGGACCGAAGGCACAGGCACGCCGAATGCGCCAACTACGACCGGCATCACATTCACAAGCCTGCAAAACACTTTCATCGGGCCGAACGATGAAAATCTCGGCACATTCGCATTCAACGGCGCGACCAACGGCGCTGCGAACTACACCCTCACTCTCACCTCCGGTTTTACCGCCGACCTGCTGGCGAGCAACGATGTTTCCTTGCGACTGGTTGCGGCTGACAGCAGCGTCAGCGGTCTGTTCGACTCCCGCAACTTTGGAACAGCCGGAAGCCGTCCATTGTTCACCGTTGATGCTGTACCAGAGCCGGCGACGATTGCACTGACCGGCTTGGGGATCGCTTTGCTCGCGGGACGGGGGATTCTTGGGCGTCGAAAGGGTGCATGAAGCAGAGGCAGGGACGCGCTGGTTTCACCTTGATCGAGTTGCTCGTCGTCATTGCCATAATTGCGATACTGGCGGGCCTGGTTCTGCCGGCGCTGACCCGCGCCAAGGAAAAGTCAAAGGCCACACAATGCCTCAGTAACCTTCGTCAATGGAATCTCGCATTGTCCCTGTATATGCACGACAACAACGACGCCATCCCCCGACGTGGTCAGGGCATCCAACCGCTCCATGACATTGACCGCCCGGAAGACTGGTTTAACGCCCTGCCGCCGCTGATTGGGCTGCCGACTTACCAGACAATGGTGACGAATGGGACGATTCCAAAACCTGGTGACACCACGATTTATGTCTGTCCGACGGCCAAGCCTACAACGAACGATTACTTTCTGGCCTACGCCATGAACTTCTATCTTTCTCCGACGTCGCGACCGACACCGCACCGGCTGTCGGAAATCCCGCACCCGTCTTCGCTGGCGTTTATGGCTGACGGTGGATGCGCCTATTCATCAACCGTGCCGTCGTCCCAACCTTACTCCGTGCAGCCCCGTCATGTCCAACGAGCGAACGTGGCTTTACTTGATGGGCACGCGCAATCCTTTGCCGGTGATTATCTCGGTTGCGGTGTGGGCGCGAAAGAGCAGGCCGATGTGCGCTGGCAAACCGAATCGGATGGAATCAATCACGCGCCCATTCCGTGAACAACGCTGAGAGAATTAGCGGCTCAACAGTTTCTGGAGTTGTTTCCAATTTGGCTGTGTCACTACAAGGCACTTCCCGCTCATCTGGTGATATAACGCAAGTGCTTCGCGCCCCGTTGCCGACAGCTTCGCTCCGCCTCCTCCCTTGCTCCCGCCTCTTACCGCAATGACCAAGGGCTGCTTGAAGCAGTTGTTAATCGTTCGAATCAGCGTCCAAGCCCGCATGTAGGACATGCCCATTTGCCTGGCCGCTTCCGTAATCGAACCGGTCTGCTGCACTAATTCAAGCAGTTCAACTTTTCCCGGTCCTAAAGCGATCTCGTCACCCACCCGGACTCGAAGCCGTGGCTGCAATGAATGAATCCGGGCTGGTTTGATTTTCATGTCACGAGCATGGTAAGCAAAGATTGCCCTTCGTCCAAATTCCAAAGTTAAGATCCAATGTCATTACTCTGGACGTCCGGGTTTTCTTCAAGGAAGGATCGAACTTTGTCCAATACGCACCGCCAGTTCGCGCCCGGCACAAAGAGTAATGACTTATGGCGTTACCTGCACGGTTGGCACAGCGACCGTTGTGGCCTGGTTCGGGCCGGGCGGTGAGTAAGCGCGCCAGCGACTTGCGAAATTGTCCACGTCGTAAAGATTGCCGGCGTTGTCCCACGCCGCGTCCCGATGGTCGTGACCGGCGCCGGTGTCGATGACGATGGGGTTGGCGATGGCGCGGTAGAAAAGTTGAACATCCGGAGCGTTGATGATGATCGACCGCGTCGCGTCAGAAGCTGTGTTGGTGACGACCGGAATCCAAGTTTGAAGATCGGTTGAGGCTTGGATGACGTAGGTGACATTGGACTCGCCGGTCAAAGTGAATTGAAACTGGCCGTTGGTAAAAGTTGTCGCGCTCAAGATGGGAGCGACGCTGATCGGCGGGTTATTCAGCACGAGGAGAGCGGTGCCTTCGCGCAATGCGACGGCGACGTAGGTGGCCGCCGGATTTACCGCGATACCGTAAGCGCCGACATAAACGTTCGACCCACCGACTTTCCATTCGGCATTGGTCAACGCCGTCGCGCCCGAAGGATTCGCCGGGTAACGAAAGACTTTGAAGTTCGTGTCATTCGTGGTGGGGCGGTACTGGATCGTGTAGATTTTGCCGTTTTTATCCACGGCGACGTCGAAGGGAAACAAGTTGAGGTCGGCGGTGCCGCGCGCCTGCACCATCGTTTTGCCCAAATCGTTCGTGGCGATGGCACCGTTGGTGGTCACATTCCATCGGCGGATGCCGACGCTGCGCATGATGTTGGTGTTCGCATCGTAACTGATGTCGGCCATCCACACCTGAGTGTTGGTGCCGCTTCCAGTAACGAATGGGCCGCTGAAATTCGCGTAATTGGTCACACCGGTCGAGGTGCCGTCGGAAGTTCCCACGGGCGGCCAGTTGTCCTGACGCAACACGGTGATGAGCGACGCCGGAGAAATCACTTGATCGAAGGCGAGCACGATACCGTTGCCGCTCCAATCGCTGACGTAAAGTTTATCGTCGGCGGAGACTTCCATTTTCCACGGGCTGAAAAAATCGCCTGCCCACGGGTAACCGCCGTCGCTGAAGACGCCTTCGTCAGCGGGGCTGCCGTCCGCGTTGAGCTTTTGAATGCCCACTTTGTCGCCGGGACTATTGGTTGGGTTGGGGCCTTGTCGCGCATTGCCGACAAATACGCGGCCGTAGAAGGGACTGTTGGTGTTGTTGTTGACGGCGATGCCGCGCGGTGCCCAAACGTAATTGCCCGGATTGGCGTCGGAGGTGATTTGCGTCCAGTCCGCGTAGCCGTTGGCCGCCGCCGTGATGCGAATGGAGTAAGTTCCGGGAGTGACATTGTTGCCGCCGGCGTCTTTACCGCTCCAGGCGACCGTGTTCGTGCCACGAATCGTGCCGGGGTTGCCGCCGACAATCGCAATGGCGCCGACGACATTAGTACCGGACAGAATTTCGATGGTGGCACCCGCCGTGGCGGCTTCGTTGAGAATATAACTGATGTTCACGGTGCTGCCGACTGGTGTGGTGACCAGGTTTGTTCCGCTGTTCAACTTGATGTCCGTGACATAGACATTGGCCTGCGCAGTGGCAAGGGGGAGCATGGCCAAAAGAACCAAGGCCAAGCTGCAGCGCCATGAGCGGGAGCGACCTGAATGCGCGATTGTGTTACGCGCCACAAAGATGTTCTGCAAGCTGGTGTTCATGACGACGCGGAGTTGGATGTTGATCGAGCTTGATTTCTCATTGTGTGAGAAGCCGGTAGAAGCGTTGGCCGACAGAAGTGAAGTCGGTAAAGACAAGGTTCGTCGTCTCCGATAGCGCGCTGATATTCGTGAGCGTGGACCAGGTAATGGCAGGAGTGAGGAAATCGGTGGATTGAACGGCGTAGGTTTGCCCGGCTTCGGCGGTGAAGAACAACTGAGATTGATTTTCGTTTCTTTCCACGCGGTCAATACGGGGTGTCACGACATATCCGACGATCAGTTGTGGCGCTCGATTGGTATCCTCGCGCGAGGCGAAACGGCGGGCGCTGAACGCAAGTGACTCATCCTCGGTGATCAGCATCCAGCCAAAGTTTGATTGAGGATTATCGAGCCAGAGTTGAACGTCGGCAACCATCTGCGTCGTGGAGGCGAAAGTATAAGGCGAATCGCCCACGCCGTAAATGGTCTGCGATGAACTCACGGTAACCGCGTAATCGTTCGTGGCGTCGGCGCCGGGAGCGGTCCAGGTGTTGGTCGTAAAGGCGAATCGATCAAACCAGGTGGCTTCGTTGGTGGTAGCGGCCGCACCCTGGCCGGAGCACGAGTTGCAGTTGGTGGGGCTGGTCTCGTTGCCTTCGCCCCAGTCTGTCAACACGCGGTGCAGATCGAAGTTGGCAGAGGGAGGTGTTATATTCGGGATGGCGACGACTTCCAGGATCAAATTTGCCGTGATGATTTTCGAACCTGCCGGGAGCTGCGCCGCAGGATTGAATTTCAACAGTCCCCGGTTTTTGGTGACGTTTTGCGTCGTGCCCGCGTTAAAAAACATTATCCCGCCCATGTTGTTGCTCGGATAGTTCTCACTTAAAAAAGTATCCGCCACTGATGACAAATTGGTTTCAGCGCCAAACATGGGTTGCGTTCCAATTCCGCAGCAAAGCAGACCCAAGAGAGTGAAAACATGGCGCGCCTGGGGTATTTGCATCCAGAGTTGTGCGAGTTGGGAAGTGGCTGGGCGACAGGTTAAAGTATGCCCACCTCGCCGATGATGGGCGTGCCGTCGATGGATGAAGTTCCGCCGGCCAGCAGTTGTTCGCCCGGATTCGCGTAGCCAGGGATGATGCGGTTTAACTGGTTTTGGGTCGCACCGAGGTGTTTGCGGATGATTTCGCCGAGCACGGAACGATAATCCACGGTCCTTCTCAAGTACCGGCTGTTGACCCCGAACATGGAACCGGTCTGGCCGGTCACCCACGGAATCGAATCGTTGGGGCTGCACCCGAAAACACCGGTGGAATGTCCGTTGTTGTAGCCTTTGATGGCACCGCCGGCGGCGAACATCACGCCGGCTTCGGCGTGGTCGGTGCCCAGTGAAGCGTTCTGAATCGTGGTCCGGCCAAATTCCGAAAGCGTGATCACTATGACGTTGTCCCAGGTGGCTTTGTTGGAGTAGCGCAGAAAATATTTACGAAGCGCATACATGGCCCAGGCAATGCGGAGCTGAAGGTTGGCATGCGCGCCGGTGACGCTACCCTGGGCATTATGGGTGTCGAAGCCGCTAAATTCCGTGCCGGCAATAACCGCATCCGTGTTGTTCAAAATGAGCGCAGCAGCTTTCAGGTTGGTGAACAGGGAGTAGGCGCCGGTGTCCACCACATATTTTGAAGCATCATTGCCATTGGCAAAATCTCCATTCTTGGCGTTCGTAGTGGGAAAAAGGTAGTAGCCGGTGCCGTCCTTGGCGGGGCTGTCGTCGAGATAGTAATTTCCTGGTTTTGCGGGATTGCCGGGCGTGCCGCTCTCGGTGAAATCGATTCCAGCAAAGATGTTCAAAGTATTGGTCAGGTTCTGATATTGCAGACTCAACAGTTCGCGACTCCTTTTGTCGGGAAAGGGATAGGTGTCGGCAGCAAGCAGGGCATTGTCCGCTTTCCCGCCGCCCGCGACCGTGTTGGGAATGCCAAGCAAAGCATAACGCGTCGGATCGGTCAAATTAGTCATCGCCGCTGCCTGGCCGCGCAGCGAAAGCGGCAGAGCGGATTGAACGGACACCCCGGTCAGCGGCGCTGTGCTCGCCAAGCCGGACTCGATCATGGTGCGGTAAAAGATTCCATCGGTGACGAGGTTGTTGTTGGGATTGCCGTTCTCCCAATAGTTCTGAGAGTCGAAATGCGAGCGGGATTGATTGGGATAGCCCACGCGGTGAATCAGAGACAACTCGCCGGCGTTATAGACCGGCGCCAGATACTTCAGTGATGGATGAAGCGCGGCGAAGCCGTTTCCAAGACGGATGGCCTTGGCATAAGTGAAAAACGGATTGGTCGGAAAATCACATCCGCCAGTGACGGAGTAGTCAGTGAGGCCGTCTTTGGGAATGAGAATATTCGGGCGATTGGTGGCATTGTAGGCGGAATCCTGGATGGGAATCACGGAGTTGAGCGCGTCATTGGCGCCACGCAAGAAAATGAACAGCAATTTGTTTCCGTTCAATCCGATGCTGCCTTCGGCCAGGGCCCGCTTCATGACAAAGGGAATATCGACGAGCGTGGACAGCGCGACGCCCAGGCCCAACTTGAAAGAGCGATCCAAAAAACCGCGCCGGGTAAGGATGTTGAACGGTTGCATATTATTGCTCCTGGAAACGTTGGAAGGTCATCAGCGCGCCAACCATGCCGCGAACACGCGTGTCGTAAGGCGGTGGATTGCCGGTCATGGCCTGTCCAATTAACGGAGACGAAGCGCCGTTTTCGTCCGTGTTCAGGAAGTTGATGGCCAAAGTCCGGTAGAGATCAAGGTTGGCTTTGCCTTCGCCGGGATAAAGGATGCTGAGAATATAGTCGGCCACATCAGCAGCATTCGTCAACGACCCGGGCGGGTTCAATGCCGGCAGTTTGTATCTCAACAACAGGACGGGGTCGGTGATGTTGTTGTTGCCGGCGTCGCTGTGACCGCTTTGGCCGTTGGCAATCAAAACCGATTGGATAAATCGGCAGCGTTCGGCAAGGGTGCCCGCGCTGATCCAGCCTTCGGCATTTTCGGGATAACCATTGGGGTCGCCGCGATCAAAAAGAAACATGCTGCCCATGCGCGCCAGAGGCGCCGAGCTGGAAGTGGCGGTGGTGCCGCCCAGCGCATAGCCATCGGTGTCGGCGGTGAACGTGTTCGGATTGTAAGTACCGTTGGTGCTCGTTCGCAGCGCGCGAATGGCGCTGACGACGTATTCCAGCGGAGTTTTCACTTTTTGCAGCGAGCCGCTGTGGCTGCGGAATAAATCGGAGTTGAAAATGGTTTGCATCACCGGCCGGATTTGACCTTTGGGCGAACTGTTTTCCCACGCCAACATGCATTGATGGATCAAGTCGGCTTCGGGGGACAGATTGCCGGCGGCGTAATTGTAAAAGCCGTAGGACGGGCTGTTGGTGTCATTGCTGGGGTTCGGGAAGTCATCGTGAACAAACAAGTGGCAAAGTTTGATGCTGATGTATTCCTCGGTGAACGGGAGATTCGCCAGGTGCGTGATGACTTCGTAGCCTTCCTGAATTCCGTTGGTGCCGCTGCGTCCCGGCACCACGAGTTGGTAAAGACCGGGGGGGGTGTTCGTGCCGTAGGTTTTCGTGGTCCAAGGTGGGCCAAATCGGGCCGGAACAGTTTTGTTGGGATAGATGGTTTTGGTAGTGGTGTTGTGATTGGCTTGTTTGTAATTGAAGGCCCAAACGCCAAATAAATTTGAAATGACCGTGGTGCTGGTATTGGTCGAACCGGGGATGATGACCGTGGTTTGCGGTGCGAAGGGATTGAAGGCATTGGTCAAGTCCACTTTCAAGACCGACCAGCCGGTCCAAACGCGTGACATGACCGTGATATCATTCTGGTCATAACCATTATCGACGCCCATGGTGAAGAGTTCTTCGAGTTCGCGGGCATAATTCTCGTTGGCGATGTTGCTCCCGTTGCCCTTGCTGTTGACCGTGTCCAAATAGATGATCATGGCCGGGCTTTCGGCGCTGATCTTCAGCAGATCGTAAAAAGTGCATGTCGGATTCAACAGGGCGTTCCGCCACTTTTCATTTTCCAGATACTCCAACTGCGTCGCCAATCGGTTCATCATGTTGGAGTCACTATAGTACGTGTTAAAATAAGTCGTCGATTTGGTGTATTGGGTGACGAAATGGTTTTCCAGAAACTGCAGCAGGATTTCGAGCAACTGACGTTTGGCGCCGACCGCGCGCAAGATATGCCACGCCCGCAGATCCGAGATGCTGGCGTTGGTCGCGGAAACAAAGTTCGTGGCCTCGACAAACTTCGCCGCGATAATCGGCATGTTAGTGTGTGTGCCATCGACAGTTTCCGTGATCAACTCCGGCGCGAGTTGTTCGGCAATATAGGCGTCCGGGCCAATCGCGTTGGTGCTGGTGAGCACACGCTCCAGTTCGTCCGGCGTCGGCCCGTAGGCGAGGCGGTTGAGCACGGTGGTGGCTAATACGGCATTGCTACTCAACGGAGTGACTTGCAACTGATAGAACCCGCCCGGCCCGGAATTGCCGGGGTTCCGCCACTCGTAGTTGACGTTGGTAAGGATGGTGCTGCCGTTAGTCGTGAAATTGGTATAGGCGGAGAGGAAGAAGTTTGGGTTCGGCGCGAAAGGCAGGCTCAAATCCGGCGTGCTAAGGATGGAATAAACCTGGGCGGCCGGATAGGGAGCGAAACGCAAATTCAATTGCGTTCCATTCAGGTTCAAATTCGTTATGACGGGTACCGGCGGGTCGGCAGCGGGCAGCGCCAAGGAGAGCAACACCTGAAAACAAGCCAACAACAGTGCTTCATATATCCGCGTACGTCTCATTGCAGAAAACAACTCTACTTTCCTCTCTGGCATGATCATGTCAAGTAATTTGTCGGTGCCAGTAATTTGGCGATTGCGCCGCCGCCCGGATTGCGCACCGCCGAAAGCGGCTGGTTTTGAACTCCGTCCATTTTACCGAGTTGGTTTTACAACTGAACAGCTGACAGATGCATCACTCACGTCTTGATCGTCGCCAAAGTTCCAGTTCGGACCAACCCCTAGCAGCCTGTCGGACTTA
>PLJQ01000173.1 GCA_003140275.1 Limisphaerales bacterium | reverse complement strand
GACAACTTTTCCGCAAATGCACAGCTTCGCGACTGCGCTCTGGACGCGTGGCCTTTGGTCGTGGGAACGGCTGGCGACGGCGACCGTTCCCCCCGAACCTTCGAGCCGTGGCTAGGGCGTTACGCACTTGCCTGCCGCGCCTGCGTTGTAGATGGCTTGAATTTCCGTCGCGGTCAGTGCGCGATTGTAGATTGAAATCTCATCCAGCAAACCTTGGAAGAAGCGCGTGGTGTACGCCGGGTCTCGCCCGATATACAACGGTTGGCTGGTGCTGGGAGCGAAGCCTGAGATGCTCGTGGCCGGCCCCGCAACGCCGTCCACGTAGAGTGTGGCCGTGGACGAAATCGCCGTGAAAACCGCCGCCACATGATGCCATAGGCCATCCGTCACCACTGCCGGGTTCAACGCGGTCGAATACCCACCCGAGCCGTTTCCGATGTCACAGCGCATCAACCCTCCGTAGTGAAACGAAAGAGAGAAGCCAGTATTGTTGCCGCCCAGTTCACTTTCGAAAACTTTCTCGACCACACCGGAATAGTCCGGGGTGCCGGAAGTCTTGACCCACGTCTCAATCGTAAAGGCCGAAGGAAAGGCCAGACCCGGCGAATCCGGAACGAGGATGTAAGCGTCCACGCCGTCGAAGCTGAAAGCGTTGCCCACCTTGCCCGGCGCGAAGGTCGCGCCGTTGATGAGCGTGCCGTTAATGCTGCTGACGATGTCGTTTGGATTGTTCTCGCCGGGCCACCAAGCGAGCAAGCCCGACGGCGCGGGTGTGCAAATGGACAGACATTTGCTTGCGGCGCCGGCGCTGTAAATGTTCGTAATTTCCAGAGCAGACAGCGCACGGTTGTAAATCTCGAACTCGTCAATCAATCCACCGAACGAGACGCCAAGCGAGGCCGAGCCGCCAATGTCCAAGTCCACGTTGGTGCGGACGAAGGGCGTCATGCCGTTCTGGAGTTTTGCCAGCGCGCCATTGGTGTAGATGGCCATGTAATTGCCGCTCTGGCTGGCCACCAGCGCGAAGTGCCACCAGTCGCCCACAATTGAAGCTGGCGGCGACCAGATCAACCGACCGCCGCTGTTAATGTCACCGAAGTCCCAATACACGTTGCCATCGCTGTAGGGAATGTGCGCGTTGAAGATACTCCCGTTGACTAAGGCGCTCGCGCTAAATGTGGATTGAACTTTGACAGAGGAAACCTTCTGCCAGAAATCTACCGTCAGTTCAGTTGAGGGAACGATGTTCAGATAACCGGGCACTTGCACGTATTGATTCGTTCCATTGAAGCTGAAGGCCTGGCCTGCCAGCCCGGGCGCGAAGGTCGCACCGTTTTGGAGTGTGCCCGGATGGTTGCCTTCGACATCAGTGGCGTCGCCTTCCGCGCGCCACCAACTTACCAGCCCGGAGGGCGCAGTGACACAAACCGGACAGCGCAGGCGATAGAACCGGTTGGTCGGCGGCAACGGAAACACAGTGTTCGTGTAAGGCGACGTGGCGCTCGGCAGGTCCAGCCACGGGCCGAGGAGGTTGGTTGCGACTTGGAGGATTCCGCTGGTCCAGGTCAAAACGACTTTGTCCGTGTCCAACCGCGCGATGAGAATCGGGCTGACGGCGCGGAGAACCGTCACCGTAAAGGAACAGGAGTTTGAGTTGCCACACGCGTCCTGCGCGGTGGCGACCACCTTGTTCGTGGTGTCGATTGGGAAGGCGGTGCCGGAAGGCGGTGAAGAGGTCACGGTCACGCTGCTGCAGACGTCGGAAGCGATAATCGACCAGGTAACGATGACGTTCGTATCACAGGTCAATATGACGATGTTGCTGGGGCAGGTGATTTGCGGCGGCGTGGTGTCTTGTACGGTTATGGTCTGCGAGCACAGCGTGCTGAAGTTGGTACAACAGTCCCTGGCTTTCCAAGTCCGGGTAACAACCAGGGGACAGGCCGCATGGTTGGTAACCGTGCTGACGGTGAGTATGGTCGGGGCTGTCGGGCAACAGTCACTGGTCGCCGTGGGTTGGTCGAATGACCACGACGTGCCGCACTGGACCGTCTTGTTAGACGAGCAGGTTATGGTGGGCGGCGCAGACGTCACCGTCACCGTGCTCGAACAATATGCGAATTGCCCGAGGCAGTTGGTATATTCCCAAAAGTACTGGATCACGGTTGGACAAGACGACGAATTGGTAATCACACTGTAGATAAAGGGCGGGTTGTTGCTCGGGCAGCACAAGTTGCAATCCACGACCAAGGGTGATGGGGGTTGCCAATTAGAGTCGCATCCTACAACCAAGTTGCTCGCGCAAATCAGCTGCGGTGGCGAGCATTGGTTGGTCGAAGTGTTTATTTTGAAGGCCAGGTCAACATAGTTGGTCGCAAGAGTAATGGCGGTTCGCTTCCAACTGACGTTCGGCGGGCCAAATCCCGGCCACGGCGCATGAACACTGACATCCGTATGCAAGTTCGTCGTCGTTTTCCAACCGAACACGTTGGTGACGCCATTGGGCAATTGGGCAAATACGGACAACCAATAGATCCGATGATTGTTGGACGTGCCGCATTGGTAGAAATTGGTAGGATAAAAACAATAGTACCAAAGTTTGGTGTCAGTGCCGACAATTGTGCCAAGCTCGTTGGGGCCCGGGTTGGCGAAGCTTTCCTGACCGCTGCCCACGATTCCTTCGGCGTATTGGCCCGGCGCAAAATATTGCTGATAAAGAAGGGTGCCAGGATGACTGTAACTGTTGGTTCCGCCGATGGGAACATCGTCATACATGCCGAGCCAGAAGGTGATGGAGTTCGAGGCCGCCTGGTCATTGAGCCATGAACCCCAGAGGTGGATGTCCGTGATGGGACCGCTATTGGCGCAAACAAAGTCATCGGCGAGTACAAACGGGCCGTTGGTCACCCCGGGCGGAAACGCGCTGCTGTTCCACACATCAAAAGCTTTGGGCGGGTTCGTAGCGGGCCACTGAACATACTTCATGGTGTTGGTGGACTCATCGCAAATTGGCGGGAAGGTGGTAATCTTGAAGGCCAGATTGAGCCGCTCGCCTTGGAGGCCGTACATCGGAGACCAATTTACGGGATACAGCGACGTCCCTTTCGCATAGACTGCCGCGTCATTGTAAGCATCAGCGGAGGACTTCCAGCCGAAGTAGGCGGGCGACTGGTTGGTGGATTGCACCGCCACTGACAGCCAGTAGATCATTGGAGAGTCGGGCGTTCCCGTTTGGAAAAAGTTTGTTCGGAAGGAATCGAAGCACAGGTAATACAAGTTGGTGGAGGCGCCTTCTGCGTCAGAGAAGACAATGTCGTCGCCAGCGTAGAAGTATTCGTACCAATTCGTGTAGGGACAAAGCGTGTATTGGCCGTTGGTGAAGGTCTGGGTCCAAAGCCACTGGCCCGGATGGCTGAAACCGCTTGTGCCACCGGGTACGTCGCTCCAAATTGTCAGCGTGTAGGAGGCATTGGAATCTACCTGGTCATTCCACCACGAACCCCACAGATGAATGTCAGTGATATACCCAGGGGTCGTGCAACGGAAATCATCGGCTACCACCCATTGGCCAGGCCCATTCAAGTCATAGAAATCCACAGGGGAAAAAGTTGCATTCACGTCAAAGCCATTGGTCGTGAGATTAGGTCGTTGCAGCCATTTGACCCCGCCCGTGTCTGGGCAGCAGGTTTCTGCCAGAGCGCAATGCACCGTCAGCAGGAGCGACAACAAACCGGCCCCAGCAGCCGAAAGGCGGCCGAAGGAAAGGGCAGAGCGCGTGGCAGCCAGAATCGTGCGGAAGCACGATCCGATCAGGGTGGGAGCTTTGGTTTTCATGGTTCGTATTGGTTGATGTTCGAAGTGTTGAGGTTCAATGTTTCACATTTTTCATTAAGTTGGATTGTGTCAGGGATATTTTTTGTTTTCTAATTTCCAGGCAGAATCATCGCAGCACCGTCAGCGTCCAGGTGTTGTGGTATTCGAGGTAGCCACCGCCGAAGTTTGGAGGCAACGGTTGCGAGCTTTTCAAGTCCAGCTTGATGCGGTGCGTGCCGACCGAAAGCGGCGAATGAACCAGCCCGACGTCCTGGCACCAAATCACCGAATCAATGGGCGGAGAATTGATCGGAATCGGCGGGGTGAACAAAAACCGCGAGTAATAATCCTTCAGGTTCCAGCCGTTCACGACCGCGACCCCATCAATCCGAAGCGTCAGATTGAGAGTCTGGAAGACGCTGAAGTCCACCATTGCATCGGGCGACGTGCCGTCGGTGTAGCTGGTGCCGAGGAGGAAGAACAGCGGCAGCACGAAGCCCTGCCCGCGGTTCAGCGTGACATCCAGATGGCCGGGTGTGCCATCGCCGGGCACGTTCGGCAGCGGCATCAGCACGACATGGCCGATGGGGGCATTGCCGTTGTCGTCCGGCGGAAGGTTGAGCTGCCCCACATACCAGCGGAAGTAAGTGTCCTGCCAGTGGGCCAGGGTTTTGCCGAAGGCGGAGCATTGGCCCAGAAACGGCTGGTTTCCAGCGGATGCTGGCGGTGACGGCCACAGCGCGGCGGCAGCGGCAATGGCCGACCACCACAATGCCGAGCGCCGGTTTCGTGATTTTGGTGAGGTGTACTTTCATGGTCCCTTTCTATTTTTATATTTGGTTTTGGTTGTTTGATTGAGCGGACAAAAACTCTCAGTCGCCGGTTTTGTCATCCCGCATCTGCCGGCTTGCCCCGACGCGCCATTGGCAGACGATGATCGTTGACGAAGCGGCCAGGCTTTGAATCAGGCTGCCTGCCGCCGCCAGTCGCAGGCTTTCGCCAACTCGGCGGTTGCCCGCCTTAACCTTCTTTGCTGCAAGTTCCATCGTGATTTCAGCCGGGTCTGCGGACATCCATCGCGGCGGGGGGCCCGATCTTACAAAAATCGTTCCGGTTTTTTCTTGTTAATCCGGTGAAGATTCATGTAAGATTGCGGGCCAGGTTCCCGATGAATGTAGCTGGAATGGCCAAGTTACATATTGCCTCCGGCTCGGACGGCGAGTTGGCGCCCACGCGCCAAAGCCTGCTCGAACGCCTGCGCAATCTCGACGACCACGCTTCGTGGCAGGTATTCTTCGACACGTACTGGAAACTCATCTACTGCGCGGCGGTCAAGTTCGGCTTGTCCGACGCGGACGCGGAGGAGGTGGTGCAGGAAACCATCATCGGCGTGGCGCGCAAGATGGAAACCTTCCGCTATGAGCCGCAGACCTGTTCCTTCAAGGGCTGGCTGATGCACGTGACCCAGCGGCGGATCATTGACCGCCTCCGCAAACGCCAGACGCAACCGCAATCCTTCACGCCCTTGCATTCCGACACGACCACCGGCGGCACGGCCTTGGAAATCCCCGATGCGGCGGCGGAAAAAGCCTTTGAGGGGATGTGGGACGAAGAGTGGGAAAGGAATCTCGTGGATGCGGCAATGGAACGGGTCAAGCGCCGGGTGAAGCCGGAGCACTACCAGATTTTTTATCTGCACGGCGTGAAAAACATGGCGGCGCGCGACATCGGCAAACTGCTCGGGGTGAGCGCCGCCAAGGTCTATGTCGTGCAGCATCGCGTGGCGCATCAGGTCAAGCGCGAGGTGCGGATGTTGGAAACCAAACCGTGAGGAAGTTGTTGAAGTGCTGGAGTGTTAAAGCCCTTGAAAAAGCTTGCATGAGTGCCTTGAGTTCGAAGTTGCTGCGCGCAGCCGCCGACATCAGGAGGCGGATGGGCCTGTGCGAATGGATGAGGAGAGCCGCCTCGTTACCTCGGCGGCTGCGCGCTTTGGCGGAACGAATGGTCCGACGCCACAGGATTGCCTTCCGGAAATACCAAGTCGCACCCCGGCAGGGCGGGCGCGCTCTGCAACGTCGCCTGCGGCGGCGACTGGCTGGCCGCGAAGCACCGTTCTCCTGCGAACTTGAAACAGCGACGGCGGGCTAGCCTTCCGACCTTTCTCAACCCGCAACCAAACAATGGCCAAAGCCGACGAACTCAAGGCAAAGATCGGACTGAGCAGCCCGTTGCGGGAGCGGATTGACACCGCGCCGCCGCGTATTCCCGACCACGAAATGCTGCGCCGCATCGGCAGCGGCAGCTATGGCGAAGTGTGGCTGGCCCGCAACACGGTCGGGACGTGGCGCGCAGTCAAGGCCGTGTATCGCGCTCACTTCAAGGACGCGCGGCCCTACGAGCGCGAATTCAGCGGGATAAAGAAATACGAACCCATCTCCCGCGCTAACGAAGGTCTGGTGGACGTGCTGCAGATCGGGCGCAACGACGCTGAAGGGTATTTCTATTACGTGATGGAATTGGCGGATGATGCGAGTCCTTCCTGCGAAGCAGCCGACGTAAGGGGGCTCGCCTCTCCCGCCGCTCAACCCTCAACTCTCAACTTTCAACCCGGAACAGAACAGAGCCTTCTCACATCGACTGCCACGTACACACCGAGGACGCTGGCGCACGAAATCCGTGCGCGCGGGCGGTTGACAGTTGACGAGTGCATCACGCTCGGTCTGACTCTCAATCTCGCGCTCGGTCACCTCCATCGCAGCGGATTGATCCATCGGGACGTTAAACCGTCGAACATCATTTTCGTGAACGGCGTGCCCAAACTGGCCGACATCGGTTTGGTGGTGGAACTGGCCGAAGCAGAGTCCTTCGTAGGCACCGAGGGTTTTATTCCGCCGGAAGGCCCAAACTCGCCGCAGGCGGATTTGTATGCGCTGGGCAAGGTGCTTTACGAAGCGAGCATGGGCAAAGACCGGCAGGAGTTTCCCGAACCAGCCACGGGACTGGGACTGGATGCCGAATCCAAGGCTTTGATGGAATTAAACGCCGTGCTGCTCAAGGCGTGCGCCCCCAGGCCGCAGGAGCGCTATTCGACGGCGGAGGAAATGAACGCCGACCTGGCGCTCTTGCACAGCGGCAAATCAGTCAAAAACAAGCACGTTTTAGAGCGACGGTTAAAGGTCGCGCGCCGGGTGGCCATTGGAATAGCGACGATCATGGTTTTGGGACTGTTTCCCTATTACCTCGTCATCCAGGAAGCGCAGCGCGCCAGGATTGCGGAAGCGGATGCGAAGGAGAGGCTTTGGCATTCCTACCATGACCAAGCCCAGGCGCTGCGGTTAAGCGGGCGCGAGGGAAGCCGGGTTGCGGCGCTGAAGGCCATCAAACAAGCGGCTGCCATTCGCCCTTCGCTCGAATTGCGCAACGAGGCTGTCGCCAGCATGGCCTTGTGGAATTTTCAGGTGAAAAAGGTCTGGCCGCCTGCCCCCGACGGTTCGGTAATTTGTGCCTTCGATGTCCCTTATGAATGCTATGTTCGACTCCCAACCAATGGTCCGCCGAGCATTCGAAGCGTCGAGAACGACACCGAACTGATGCGGTTGTCTGATTACACGGCGCCATTGCCGCCGAGTTATTATCCAATGTTCGAATTCAGTCCGGATGGCCGCTACCTGGCGGCTGTTGGAGGCACCAATATGCACCTGCTCGATGTTTGGGACCTCAATAGCCAAGCCCACCTGTCGCACTTTGAAGGCAGGTTCTGCCGCACGATAGCTTTCAGCGCCGACAGCCGGCTGGCGGCGTTTTCGTTCGCTGATGATGACAGGGCCAGTTGCCCGCTGGAGATTTATGACCTGAACGCAAAACGCACGATCGGCCAACTCGAACACGGGCCGGGAAAAATGGCCTTCTGCGCAAGGTTTAATCCCGTGAAAAATCTGTTGGCTACTTGCGGCAGTGATTCCAAGGAAGTGGTTATTTGGGATCTTACGAGTGGTAAGGTGACGCAACGCATCGCTCACCCGGACGAAGTCTGGGACCTTAATTGGGACCCCGAAGGCGAGGTATTGGCGACGGCCTGCATGAACAGAAAGGTTTATCTTTGGTCCCTCGCAGCACCGCAGTCACCGACATTTGAGCTGCTGGGTCACGAAGACGGAGCCGTGAAAGTCAGCTTCAGTTTCGACGGGACCTTCCTCGCGAGTCGCGGATGGGACAGCACGGTTCGGATTTGGGATCCGGCCAGCGGTCAACAGATTTTCAATATCCCGATAACTGGCTATACGCTCATTTTAAGCCGTCCCCATTACCGTTTTTCCAACCGCGGTGGTCCAGGTGACTTCGGCAGTGCCGATGAAGTTGCACTTTACGAACTGACCCCGTCCCGCGAATGCCGCTTGATGACACCTCGATCGCTTGCAGATGCCCGGGCCGAGACGTTTGACTTCAGCGAGGATGGAAAATGCCTGTTGAGTGCGCATCTCGACGGGGTACGGATTTGGAACGTGGCCAGTGGCAAAACGAGCGCTTTCTTGCCGTCAACTGAGATCTATGCCGCGGTTTTTGGACCCTTGTCGGATCATTGTTTGGTGGCCGGCGAGAGCGGCGTTTACGATTGGACCCTTGATCGTGATGCTCACGGCGATTACAACCGGTTCGTCTCCGCTAAACTGATATCTACCGATGTCACCAGTGAACTGCTGCTAAGTCGTGACCAGACCTTGCTTGTGTTCCCGGCCAAGGACAAAGTTCACATCTTAAGACTCGCCGATGGCCAGCTCAAAACCGTCCCGCGATTGGAAAATGTTTGGGATTCAACCGCGATGAGCAATGATGGAAAACTCGCCGTGGGTTGGATTGGAAAAACCGCCCACCTCAGCATATTCGACCTTTCCAGCACAAATCTGCTCCATAGATTCTCGCCGAAAGGTCCCGGTCGCGCCGCGTTCAGCCCCGATGACCATTGGCTGCTGGTCGGCGACGGAGCGGAATACCGNNCACCGAGAACTGGCAATCCGCCTATACGCTGCCGAAAGTTGGCAACGGAGTAGGGTTCCTCGGATTCATGGCCTTTTCTCCAGATGGCACGGTCATTGCCCTGGCGCAGAGCCGCGATACTATTCGCCTGATTGAGATGACTTCAGGCCGGGAACTTGCGACGCTGGTTGCGCCCCATGCCCATGACATCGGCGGCCTCAAGTTCAGCCCCGACGGCACGCAATTGGCGGTTCTGTATCGCTCCGGCCCCATCCAATTGTGGAATTTGCGGCTCATCCGCGAGCAACTGGCGGAAATGAAGTTGGACTGGGAACTGCCAAACCGCCCTGCTACACAAGCGAGTGCGAGATGATCCCATGCAATTCAAAAAATCAAACNNCCACAAGCCACTCGAAATCAACTATCTAAATCATCACCGTTGCCTTGATACTAAAGGCTTTCCTGCATTATGTCAAGGATAACTCCAGCCGACTTTTTTTAACTCCATTTTACTCCTTACCAATGGGCTTTGCTGGCATTTCTGCTGGCACTTTATCAGCATAGTGGTCATTACGATGATACCGAAGTGGCGATGTCGGTAAGACAAAAAACGCCATGTTTTCAACCCATCGTCAATTTCAGGGGTTGAACAAATAATGTCCTGCAAAACGCTGCGACCAACCAGACTGAAGAGACAGCACACGGGGCTTTATTTCTCCGATGCGTTTTCCCTGCATAACCTCGTTGGAAATGAAAGTCTCATTACCACCGGCACTGATGATAAAATGGCGAGGTGGTTGCAATTGGCCGAGTTTTCTGCACCAAGCATAATGCGGATTTCGCTTCAACATATTATCCAAAGGTGTTGCAAGTTCATGTTCAACTTCACCCTCAANNCAACGTAGATTGTGTAGCAACAGCCCGATTGGTATTCATCAGGTGCAACTAAAACGAATTTCGGACGTGTGGACAAACCTGCCAAAAGCTCTTGGATGACCTGTGCAACAAATACTTCTGAAAGTTTCTCGCCGAAGTGATCGGAGACATTTCCTTTCCTTCCAAGAAATTCAAGCGTGGGCGTTTGGCCTGTGATGCCAGTTACCTGAACTTCGTCGTTTAGGCGATACCGCCAAAGGCCGCCGCCGGTTGTTACGAGAACTTCATATATTTCGTTCTTTCGCAATTCGTGAGCGAGATGAATGCGCCCCTCGCTATCAATAAATTCAAAAAAATGAGAACACACGGCGAGCGGTCGAGTCTCGTAAAAGGGAATGGTTACAATCGCTTCCGTGGCAATCAATCCCTTGCGCTGAACAAGTGTGTTTGGGAATCTATCTTGAAGGGCTGCGGCGGCAAGTTCTGCATTTCCCTCTCCCCAGCAACTAATTATTTTGAGGAACGCCCACAAGGTTTCAGGTTTTGTCGGGTCGGATTTTTTTAACTGCCTTACACGTTGTGGCATGGGACGTAGGTTCAATCCGGCGAGAACCGTCTTTGGAAATCCATCCGCATATCGGCAAGTGCCCTGTTCAATGTCTTGCAACAAACTTTCCCAACAGTTCGGCAGCGCGTCCAGCAGCAGCGACAGAAAGGATGGGTGCCAGATTGAAATCAGGCGCAAGTCACGTTTTCGCAGCAGACAAAGCAAAGTCAGATAGCGAAATTGTTCCATGTCCGAAACCTGTCGCAGTTCGGACGGCACGGCCATCACAGAATTCACGAGACGTTTTTTTGCGCCGCCAAGATAAGACAAATCATCTTCAAAACCGATTGGAACGGCAGACGGCTCGGCGTCTTGAATCTGAAGGGCCGGTGAGATTGACCAATATGCCGTGCCGAGTGCAACGGAGGGATGGCGACTGTATAGGCTCGCAATCCACGGACTGATGGCACGATTAAATTCACACTGCAACCCGATAGTGAATGGAATGAGCTTCCGCGCGCCGGTCGAGCCGCTGGTCGGAATCAAATGAGTCACCGTATCACTTGTCAACACGTCGCTTTCTCCACGGCGAATACGCTCAATCCACGGTTCGATGTCGCCGTAGTCCGTAAGCGGGACACGGCGGGCGAATTCATCGTAATTACGGATGCTGCCAAAGTCGTGAGTTTTGCCGTAAGCAGAATCTGCGTTTAGGGCAAGGTAATCGCGCAGCAATTGCAATTGCGTTTCGGCTGGACGATTCAGCGCACGGCAGAATTGAATCAGCGCCGGAACATTTAAGGCCGTCCATAACGAATTAGCAATGGCCGCAGAGAGATTCATGGTGGTGCGGTTCAATCATTCGTCTTCCGGCACGGGTCAGATTTGCGTCGCAAAGTTCAGTGAGACAGACCAACTCATCGCCACGGACATGACCGAGATTGTTTGCGAGAAAAAATGCGATGTGCGGGTCATGCTCCCGCCCGGTTGGAATCTCTTGCAGACATGCGCGCAGCTTTTGCGGCGAATTGAATCTGACGGCCCCTGCCGAGGAATCGAACTGCACACCGAACCGCTCCCGCGCCAGTTGTTGCAACAGCCGTTGCGTTTGGGGCGGAGTCGGCTTGTCAAAGCGTGGAAAGAATTCACGCCAGAACACCGGCAGAAACCGATAGGTGCGGAATCCCGACGTTAGCAGCAACCAGAAACACCGGCCCTCCGGCAATTGCTCCCGCCATTCGTTCACGGCAGCAATCCATGCGCGTGGCAATGTGGTCGTGCCCCATGCCTCCGGCGCAACGATGGTGTCGCCGGAGAAAATCACATTAAGCGTTTCACCCTCAAACGTGGCTGCATAAGCCAGCAAGGTTGAGAAGCCCACGAGCCGCTTGTCGCGCAAAAGCAAAATGACGCGGTTCTTTTCCATCAAGTCGCGTGAGAACTGTTCTTGCGTTACGCCGTCGAAATGTTCGGCAAGCAACTGAAACATTTCCAAAACCTGCGCTGGCGTGAGATCACTGCGCGGAATGGTCTTGGAATAAATTGGCATCGGCGGATTCATAGCAAAGCAAGTTCCGGTTGCAACACGCGGTCATTAAGTTGATGTGCTGCACCGCCCATGTTCGGCCAGCGCACAATATAAATCCGGCTGCGATATTCGCGACGTTTGAAGTGGGCGCGAATTATGGCAAGGCGCGGGTCGTTCGCGGCGAAACCCAGTGTGAGAAATTCGATTCCTCGTTCTGCCGCAAGCGCGCAGAGCTTTACCACCAATTCGTGCAACGCATCCATTTTTTCCGGCATGACGGCGAAATGCGAAAGGAACGCGTGAGCCAGCGTTGAACCGACGGAAGGCAAACGCGGGGTGCCGATGATGCCTGCCGCGAAGTTCACCACCGGTCGTGCCGTCGCCAGCCAGGGCGCGTAGCTGCGAATCACCGTTTGTTTGAATGTGCGCTGATCCCAGAGTGCGGCACAGGCGAGGATGCGTCCGCCGTCTCGCACGACACGAAAGTTGTCAGCTTTTAAGTTGAGCGATTGAAGCGCGGACAACTCCCTCGCCGACCAACGCGCAGCGAGTTGATAATCGCGGCCATGTTTATTCAAGCATTCAAGCAGTTCATTGAAGTCGAGATTATCCGTTTCTAGTCCGGCGCGAATGGAAGCATAGTTTTTTACCGGCAACACCGCTGTTACGAATTCGCCGATGAACTCGTATGCGGGCATACCGGGCAACCCCCGTTCCAAAAACTTTCGTGCCGGCGCGTTGTCAGCGGCGATGCTGGTGAAATAAAAATCGGCGGGATTATCAGTTTGAAGCTCCCGAAAGAATTCGTAACCGCGCCGCAAAATATCATAGCGTCCGGTGACTCGTGCATCAAGCCGAAGCCCACCGAGATAACCCACATGATACGGTTGGCCGTTGACGAACCGTTCACGAGTCGCACAACTTCCCACGCAAACCACGCGACCACCTTCATTGGCAACGATGGTTTGTTTCACCGTTCCCGGCAAACCTGCGTCCGCAAAATAATCCGGCTCGCGTTCGAGCGTGAGCGCGATCTGACCGGGCATCGGATTTTCGCGCAGCAGGCGGCGGATGTCCGCGTCGTCGGCCTGCGTGGCGAGCGCAAACGGGATACGACCGGTGCGAGCGGTCATCAATTTGCGGTCAAGAGTTGTCCCTTCCATGATTCATCTCCGAGTGGATAATGATCCCGCAGGCTTACGTCGTTTCGGTGAAGTGCGTTGATCAAATAAAAGTTCCGCCACATAAACCAATTGCTGCGGTTCACCCCGGCAAAGCCGCGTTGGGCAATGCTGGGCCATGAATAAAATTCACGCCGTGCCGCGAGACAGTTTTGCTGAAGCAGTTCCGGCGTCATGCCTCGCGGCTGAAACGGAATTCGGTTGTAGCTGTAACGCTCGTCCAGCCACCAATTGTCGTAGAGCAGGCGGCCTTCATCCTGCAACCGCTTGTAAAGCGGAGTTCCAGGAAACGGCGTGAGATGATTGAATGCCGCGATGTAGAGCGAATGTTCTCTGGCGAAGGCAACTGTCTCGCCAAAACTCTCCGGGGTGTCACGGTCGTAACCGAAGATAAACGTGCCATAAACGCGAACATGATGTTTGCGCAGGTTCGCGAGTGATTTTTCAAAGCCGCCACGCATTGTATTGAATGCCTTGTTCATGTCCTTGAGATTCGCCGGATTCAAACTCTCGAAACCAATGAGCACGCCTTGACATCCGCTGCGCACGAGCAATTCCAGAAATTCTTCATCGTGTGCCGCATTGATGCTGGCTTGGCTCACCCAACGAATCTTCAATGGAATCAGTGCGCGGAAAAATTCTTTCGCCTGCTCAATGTTCGAGGTGATGTTGTCGTCCACGAAGAAAAACAATTTACGTTCGCGCTTCAGCGGTTTGATTTCCGCGATGATGTCGTCAACGGGACGGCGCGTTTGAGTGGAGTTAAAGACAGTTTGAACGGCGCAAAAGTCGCATTTGAAATGACAGCCACGTCCGGCTTCAATCAAGCCGATGGGCAGATAACGCTTGCCGTGAAAGATTGATCGGTCGGGCTTCAATCCGGCGAGTGAAGGGCGGCCCGTCTGACGGTAAAATTTTTCGAGGCGACCATGTCGCGCGTCGTCAATCACGCGCGGCCAGATTTGTTCTGCTTCACCGCACACGACGGATTCGGCATAACGAGCGACTTCGTCAGGGCAAAGTGTGGCGTGAAATCCGCCCATGATGACCGGCACACGACGTTTGCGATATTCGGAAGCAATTTGATAAGCACGTTTCGCCGTGTAGGTCTCAACGCTGATGGCAACGAGGTCGGTTGCCTCGTCGAATGGGATTTTCTCCATGCGGTCGTCGTAAAAGCGCACTTCGACATCCTTGGGCGTCAACCCGGCGAGTGTGGCGGCGGGCAATGATTCCATCTGCCAGGTGCGGATATATTTTTGTCCCGGCTTCCGGCCAATGCAGGGATGGACAATGGTGAGGCGCATGACTTTTCAAACCGCCTCCACTGATGGCTGGACGGGTTGGAAATTCACGCGATTTGATTTTGCCCGGCCAATGATCCAGTCGCAGTTATAGAAACGGCTCAAGTTGTGCGCGTAAAAACGATAACCGAGATTTGTGCCGAGCTTGACGGGCCACGGCGCAGGCGAGTGGCGGATGCGTTTCACAATCGAGCGCAGTCTGTATGTAAATTTCCACGCGGTTTCGATTCCAATTTGCAATTCTTCGATGCTCATTTTCGACGGTTGGAAAACAACGTGCTGGCCGTCATAAAGCTCCCAGTTTTTTGTGAGAATCCGGCCTTCGGCTTCGAGGCGCTTGTAAAGACCGGTGTTTGGAAACGGCGTGACAACTGCATAGCGCGGCAGATCAATCTTTGCTGCGACCGCAAATTCAGCGGTTTTCATAAACACGTCAGGTTCGTCTTGATCCAAACCAAACACAAAGCAACCTTGGAGCGCAATGCCATGTTCATGCAGGCGTTCAACGACGCGAACAAATTTGTCCGGGGAGTTGAAGCCCTTGTGATTTTGCCGGAGATTTTGTTGCGAGATGGATTCCAAACCCATCAGCAAACCTTTGCAACCGCTGCGCGCGGCAAGTTCGAGCAGTTCCAAATCATCGGCGAGCAGCACCGTGGCCAGCCCATACCACTGCACGCGCAAGGGAATCAGCGCGAGGAACAACTGCCGCGCGTATTCGGGATCGGCGATGATGTTCAGGTCAACGAAGATGAGTTTGCGAGCGCCATGCTGACGAATGTCGGCCACTACATCGGCCACCGGTTTTAGGTATGGCTTGCGTCCCCATGCGGTGGGCACAACACAGAAATCGCAATTATGAATGCAGCCGCGCGTGGCTTCAAAAACATTGTTCGTGAGATAACGATTGCTCGGCAGCAAATCACGCCGCGCGAAAGGACGATCTGCAAGGTCAAGTCCTGGCGCTTGGTCGTAGCGAGATTTTAGCTGCCCACTCGCAAAATCACGCAGTAATTGCGGCCATGAATCTTCAGCGTAACCGACGACAATGGCATCGGCGTGCGATTGTGCATCGTCGGGAATGAGCGTCACATGCGGCCCACCAAGCACGACTTTTATGCCTCGTAGCCGAAAATGGTCGGCCAGTTCGTAAGCGCGCATGGCCGTGCCGGTAATGACGGTCAATCCAACAAGGTCGGCATCTAAATCCAGCGGAACATCCGCAATGCCTTCATCCCACAACTGCAAATCAGCCGGAATTTCCGGCGGAATCAGCGCCGCCAGCGTGGTCAAAGTCAACGGCTGATAGCGCAACGACTTCTTCCAAATGCCGCCACGGTGACGGTAAAGCGGCCCTTTTGGGGAGATCAGCACGATTTTAATTTTACGTTTCATTACTGCCAGCATTTCTTTGCTCAAGCTTTATGCTAGACGCATTGGAGCTTCAAGTCGAATACCCTTCAAATCGGATTGATAATTTCGATTGCCGCAAATGTTTTATTGATGTTGGTTGAGTCGGTTTGCCTTTGACTTCGTTTTTGTATCCGGCTCAACTTTGGCGGTTGAGCAAAGCCCCAAACGATTTACCAAATAATATGCCGACGACATTGATAAATGCTTTTGTCCTGAAAAATATAAAGTTCATTGAACTGCTTGCCGTGGTGATGCGCATTGGCAGTTTTTCAATTGTGAGCTGGCTTGGTCCGCACAGCCCATTTTTGTTTGTTTGGATCGTGAACACGGTTGACGCCATATTTCTGTCATGGTGTGCGATCCTCAAGAAAGACATGGCTTACACCTTATTGAATGTGTTTTGGGTAATCATTGGCGCAATCGGGATTGCACGCGCGTCCGGCCTGCTTGGTTGAATTTATGAACGATGCAATTTCCATCGCGACGACCAAATCACCGGATGTGCCAGAAAAGATTGATTTTACACGGCGGTTCATGCCGGAAGAATTGACCAACTTCTTTTTCACTCCTGCCTACGCAACACTGACCGAGTTTCAGCGACTGCGATACAATCAACTGAACGCGCTGTATTTCAACGAGCAAACCATGTTTTTTGAAAAAACATTGGCGCGAAATGTTCTGGGCCATTTCTTGGCGCAGCCGTTGCCCGGAGAATTGAAAGCCGGGCTGCAACAATTTTTGTCGGAAGAAGAGCAGCACACCGCAATGTTTCAGCATCTCAACCAAAAATGCGCGCCGGAAATCTACGGCAAACAGGATTTTTATTTTATCCAAGTGCCGCCAATCGCCGCCAAAATGCTTGACTGGCTTTCAAAACGTCCGCACTTGTTCCCGTTTTTACTCTGGCTCATGCACCTGCAAGAAGAACGAGCTTTGTTTTTTGGTCGGGCATTTTTGAATTCAGCGGAATCACTCGAACCTCATTTTGTCGCGGTGCAACGGAAACATCTGGCCGATGAAACCGGACACGTCCGGTGGGACGAGGAATTGCTTGATTGGGTCTGGCCGAAAACTGGCCCTCTGTTTCGACGGTTCAACGTCCAGATGCTTGCGTGGATGGTTAACGAGTATTTCAGCACGCCAAAGCGCACGGCACTGCGCGTCGTGGCGGATTTGGTCAGAGAATTTCCCGCGCTGCAACCTCAATACCCTGAGTTTTGCCGTCAGCTTCGCGAATTGGGAAATGATCCGGCCTACCGACGGTCATTGTATTGCCCGGAAAATGTGCCGATGACATTCAAAAGATTTGATGCGTGGCCGGAGTTTCACTCCATTGTGCGAGCCATGCCGGGCTACGTTCCACAAAATGCACAGACGACATAATGAACCGAATTGCATAGACTTTTCGCAAGAATTACATGGAACCAGCGCACTCAACTGTTTTGAAACCCGGTGAAATCAGCCGGGCGCGGGATTTTGCATCTGCGCTCTCTCCACAGAAACGGCTGTTGATGTTGCTCATCAATTATTGGCCGCTGTTGCATTTGGTCTCCATTGGAGTCGTTATCGCTCTGCCGTGGACATCCTGGCGATGGCGGATTCTGGCGGGACTGGCGTTACTTTATCTGCTTCCGCCATTGGCTGCCAGACTGTTGCGATTCGTTTCACCAATCTGCGAGGGGCGGATTCCCGTTGGCAGTCGCACCTATTTTATCTGGTGGATGATGTTTAATCTTCAAGTTGTTTTCTGCCGGTTGCCAATGTTGGAGGAAATTTTGCGATTGGTGCCGGGCCTTTATAGTTTTTGGCTTCGACTCTGGGGTGCGCGGATTGGTCGTCTGACGTATTGGTCTGCCGGGCTTCGCATTCTCGACCGTGCATTCTTGCGAATTGGCGACGATGTTGTTTTTGGAGCGGCGGTGCGTCTGAATCCGCACGTCTTAGCAAAAAATGAGAATGGCCAGTTGGAATTGATTCTTGCCACCGTCACTGTTGGTGATCGCGCCATCGTGGGGGGCTATTCGCTGTTGACGGCCGGAACCGAGATTGCGGCAGATGAATGCACGAAAGCATTATTCGTTTCTCCTCCCTTTGGCCGGTTCAAGGATGGCGTGCGCATCAAGAAACCGAACCCTGTGCCATGATTTACGATCTTCATGTCCACATCGGAGGGCTTGGTTCCGGCAATAGCGGCAATTACGTCGCTCCAACATTTCGTCGCAGTTACGCATTCCGCTTGTTCAGCAAGCGGCTGGGATTGCCGCTGGAAGCCGATTCCCAGCCGGGTGACGACACTGAATTCGCCCAGCGCGTCGTGAATTGGCTGGATTCGAGCATGGTTGACCGCGCTGTGTTTCTGGCCTTTGACGCGGCGTATCGGGAAGATGGAAGCCGCGACGATGAACACACACTATTTGTAACGGACAATGATTTTGTGGCGGATTTGGCGACGGCAAACAGCAAGGTTCTCTTTGGTGCCAGCATCCATCCGTATCGTCACGATGCCGTGTCGGAACTGGAACGACAAATTCACCGGGGAGCGTGCCTAGTCAAATGGCTGCCAGGCGCGCATAATATCAATCCTGAAAATCCACGCTGCTTCCCTTTCTATGAAGCAATGGCTCACCATCAGATTCCGCTCCTTTGTCACACCGGAAGTGAACACACGCTCAAAACGTTTCCTGATTCGCTGAACGATCCTCGGCGGCTCGTGCCTGCCTTGGAGCGTGGTGTCACGGTTATTGCGGCGCATTGCGGTGCCCGGCTTTTTCTTCACGAGAAATCATGTTTGCGGCAGTGGCGCGAGATGGCCTTGCNNCATCAGCGCATTCGGTGTCATCACCCGGATTTGGTCATTGCGGCGGCTGCTGAAGTCACCGGAAATCACTGCGAAGTTGGTGTTTGGATCTGACTTTCCCGTGTCCCCGATGCCATTAAGTTGTGTCGGCTGCATGAGCCTTGGCCGTGCGCTTGAGTTGCGGCGGATGAAAAATCCATTTGATCAGGCTGTTGAAATAATGAAAGCCGCTGGCGTTCCAGATGCAGTGTTTGCCCGTGGCGGCCAGCTTCTCCGAGTCCCGCAAAGCCAAAAAGCCGTTGCAACAGCGGAACAGGGAGGCTTGCGATGAACGCTTCGGCCATGCAATTGCCCTGGACGATGAAGAATGTTCCTCATGCCGTATTGGACATTCTGCGCGGATGCAACATTCGCTGCCGCGATTGCTATAATTTGCAGCCGGATCACATCAAGCCGCTGGCTGAAATTGAAACGCAACTGGTNNCAGTCTCCCTTGTCGGCGGGGAAATCACGCTGCATCCTGACTTGACCGAAATTGTCCGTCGCGTTCGAGGAAGAGGCTTATTTGTTGAACTGTTCACCAATGGAGTGGCGTTAAACGAGCAGTCGCTGACGGAATTGAAACAGGCGGGTGCGAATTTAATTTTCCTGCACATCGAGCCGGATCAGCAGCGCGCTGACCTGCCAATCAATTCAACCGCTGATGATTTGCGAAGACTGCGCGAATCCAAAGTGGCACTTGTCGCCGCACACGGCATCGAGGTCGGATTGGCGGTGACAATTTATCCCGACAAGCTGGCCGAGCTAGAGGAGGCAGTTCGCTTTGCCTTGGAGTCCCCGAATGTCAGCTATTTGCTGGTGACGCTGTGGCGCGATGTCGGGCGGATGCCGCCGGTTCATGGCGATCTGGAAAAAGGCATGTTCACAAAATCGGATGAATCCAGGCGATTAAACATCAAGGATCAGTTTTCGCACCGAGATGTCAGCCAGTTGCTCGAATCAAAGTTTGCCTTGGCGCCATTCGGATACATCGGGTCCAATGTTGATGCGAACGAGCCGCGTTGGTTGTCATTCCTGACTGCCGCCGTGAATAAAAAGAATAAACTAATTTTCCAGCGAAGCCTAAAACCAACGTGGATGGAGAGGGCGTTTCTTGATATTGCCCGCCGCGTCACCGGGCGATATCCGTTTTATCAATCGCAACGTGCCGGACGATTTGCGTTGCACCTGCTGCTTAACGGGTTGGCTGGTGGTGGTTTTTTGGACAACCTAAAATTGCTGGCAAAATCCTGCCGTCCTGGAACTCGACTCGGTTTGAAACGGCTTTTGTTTCAATGGCCAGCCACGTTTGATGCCCAAGGCCGGGTGATTCATTGCGAATGTTGTCCAGATGCCGTGCTCAAGGATGGGCACTTGGTTCCGCTATGTATTTCTGACTTGATTGGCAATTCCGTCAGCGCCGGGAAAAAGCCGCGGGAAATTATGCGGAACAGTAATCTGGCAACAGGGCGAACATCGCGGAAACCTGATATTGTGTGCTGAATTATCACGCAGGATTTTTTCTCCCACGTCGGCCCAATATCCACCCGATAATGCCTCCCACAACAATTCCGGTCGGACAGGCAATGAAAACAACTTTTTTCCAAAACGCAGTAACCCCATTCAACACCGGATTATCTAGGAAATCGGTTCCAAAATGGGCTGTCGCAACTTTCCATTCGCCGTTTTCCTTTACCACTGTTGCGCTCCACCGAACGTTCATTTCCACAACCTCGCCCGATTTCATGGTGTAGGTGTCTTTTGAAGTGCCATAACAAATGCCAACAGTGTCGCTCAAAAAACGGGTCGGGATGTCCGCTTTGGGTTCCGTCTTGAGGCTGGTTATCAGTGCTCCATTTCCATGAAACATGCGGTCGAAAAATTCTTCCATTTGCGTCTCATTGGTGAGGACATTTTGCGTGACCGTGGTAAAAGCAAAATCTTTTGCAAAGCAAGCGGCCAGGGCCTTCATATCCTGATTGTCCATCGCCGCAACCACCCTGTCACGCAATGCCCTTAACGCCACATGATCCGTCTCGCGGTTGTCGTCCGCCGGTTGTGCAATGGCCAACGTGGCGGTTTGAATCGCAAATGTGAGAAGCAGTAATCCATGTAAGTTTTTTTTCATATCATTTGTCCTTCCGCACGGAAACGGCGAATACATAATCGCCAAAGCAACTGCATCATCCAATGTAATTTTTCGCACTTGAAATAGAGCCGCTTCTTTGTCCGTTCAGCCATTCTTTTTTGGCTTTTCAATTATTCGATACGCAATCGAAGGAATGGTCAACATTAACCCGATGCCGGCGACGGACAGCCAAAACAGCGCCGTTGGCTTCGTGTCACCGTGAATGACGATGGTTTGAAATGCCAGGAGGCTGCTGGCCGCGTATGTCAGGCCGATCAAAAAAAAGCAAAGTGGGGCATAATGCGTCACGATTTCTTCCGGGCTGCGTCCTTGACTGGCCGGGCGATTGTAGATTTCCACCATGTCGTGACGCACGATGAGAATGTCATGCACCCAAAGCACGAAGCCGTGCAACGCTCCCGTGCATAACAGAATGCGTGTTGCAGTGGCTGCCGAAACCGTTTCATGCGGGGTTCCGAGAAAGGCCACGAACAGCAACGGCGTCATGTTGGCGGAATACATGAAACCGTGATGTGCATAATAATTACCCACCAACCACGGCCCTTTGAATCGCCATTTCCGTAGCAAATTAGTGGCGATCCCCGGTGCCACATACCCGTAAACCAACGGCAGCAGCATAACGTAGCAGGCAAAAATCCGGTTTCCTGACCATGCCGCCCACACAAAATACATCGCCAACGACATCGGCAGAGGCAGCACATAAACCCAAAATTGTGTGATGATCCGGCTCATAATGTTTTTGTTTCCGGTGGAAACACAAGGCGTTTGACATAGCGTAAACCGACTGCGGTTTTGACGCGCATCGGCAAATTTTGAAACATTTGCGGGCCAGCGCCCTTCACATAAGGCGGAGGCTGAGAATAATCCACATTCACCTCCACCAGGCATGGCTCGTCAGTCGAGATTGTTTCGCTCAACTTTCGTTCCATATCAATCTCATTGGCAATGCGGACGAATTTTACGCCAAAACTTTTTGTCAGAATTTGCAGATCAAAATTTGGTAGGTCAGTGTATGGCGTTCGGAGATGTAAACGTTTCTGTGCTTCTTTGATCAAACCCCAAGCTCCGTCCCGGAAAACAATGACGGTGATGTTGGCTTTCCACCGCAGCGCGTTTAGACATTCAAAGCCGCTCATCAGGAAACCGCCATCGCCGACCAGACTGACGACCTGTCGTCGCGGGAAGGTTAATTTTGCAGCAATAGCCGCAGGAATTGAAAAACCCATTGCCTGATAATCCGCAGGTGCAAGAAATGAACGCGGCGAATAAACCGGGAAATCATTTAGCGCCCAAAATTGATGCGACCCCGAATCTGTGGTGAGAATCGCATCACGTTCAAGTTGTCGCCTTAAAAGCCGCAGAAATTTCGATGGGCTGACCGCAGTGGTGGCAACTGCGGCGGTCAATGCAGCGGATTCAGCGCGATTGCGAGATTCGAGAATGAAATCTTGAAGTGCCCGATTTGGCGGTCGGCGATTTTTGTCGAGACGAGCCAACAATCCGACCAGCGCAATTTTTGCATCTGACACAATCGCCAGCGATGTGGGAAAATTGGCGCCCAACGATGCTGGGTTGATGTCTATATGAATGTGATTTGGCGGTGGTTTGATGCCATAACTGCCTGTGGCCGTTTCTCCATATTTGCAACCGATGGCCAGAAGTGTGTCAATTTTACGAAAGAGCCGCCGCGCGGTTGCTGTGCCGCTGCGTCCAAAGCCATATCCAACGCTGCACGGATGGTCTTCGGCCAAGACACCGCGCCCGGAAATTGTGGTGGCAACCGGTGCTTGCAAAAGTTCTGCCAATTCTCGCAATTCGATTGTCGCGCCCATTGCTCCAGCGCCAGCATAGATGCCAATAGACGACGACCGTCGCAGGCATTCCGCCGCATCATCCAGTTGGCATTCGATGTTTGGCGCGGCCACTGGTTCGCTGTCGGTGGAAATTGTAAAACGTCCCCGCTCCATAAGCAGGGCAGGAGATAATTCCACCACCGCCGGCCCAGGTTCGCCTTGTCGTGCAAGTTTCGCAGCCTGCAATATGATACCGACGACTTCTTCAGGCGTGTTCGGCTTGAAAAAACCTTTCACTACCGGGGCAGTCAAAATGTCCTGCGGCACCTGATGCAACTGAAATGATCTTTCTTTGGATTCACCACCACCGCCGACAAGAATCAACACCGGCGATGAGTCAAGTTTGGCTTCCGCAATCGCCGTCAGCGCATTGGTCAGACCCGGTCCCGCTGTCACAACTGCAACGCCGATTTTTCCGGTCACACGCGCGTGCGCATCCGCCATGAACACAACCGCACTTTCGTTGGTTGGGGTGAAGGTTGGGAAAATGGCATCCGCCAGCGCGTCAAATAATTCGATGTTCTGGACACCGGGCAATCCAAAAACCTGTTCCACTCCTAGCTGTTTCAGCACTTCCACCACAGCACCAGCCACAGTTGTATTCACAGATCGTGTCTTCATGCCCGAACCTCCGACACGTTGATTTTCGGACGAGTAAGCAGCCAGCTTGTCGCGCCCAAAATGCCGCCCGCCAGTAAATCCAAAAAGACATGCTGTTTGACCAGCAGGGTCGAAATTAAAACGGCACCCGTCCACAACCAAACCGCTCCGACCAACAATCGGCGAAAGTGCCAGCCTCGAAAGACTTCGCAGGAATATCCAGCAATGAACAAACCGAATCCCGCATGTAATGAAGGACAGGCATTACGAGGCAAATCGTGGCTTGCAATCAAATCATACAGAGGATGCTGGCCGAGAATCGTATCCGGTCGCGTTATGGAAGTTGGCCACATAAAAAAAACGGCAAAACTCACGCCAATCAACAATGCCAGGCCAAAACAGCAGGACATGATTTGTCGGCGCGACACCATCAGCCACAAAACCAAAGGCATCGTGAAAAATTGGGAAAGATAAAAAAATGCCGCAGCGGGCTGAAAGGGGATCAAACGGTCAATGGCAGTTATCGGCATCTGAAAGACGGGGAAAGTATGCGTTTGCCCAATAAAAAAATAACCAAACCAGAACATGGCGGTGATGATGCCGCCACCTAACACCTTGATTTTCCACTCGGCAATCAAGCATTGCCAAACATCGGAGAAATTCATTTTTTGTCCTCCGATTTTGCCACCGGATCATGCTGGTCATGGGTGTTCCAAAATAATAATTCCCCATTGGGAAATTTTGGCAGGGCATCAAGAAGTGCTGCAAACGCCTTGCCGCTGAAAACAGGTTCAAGATGAAGCCCGTGTTGTCTGGCTGTCACCACCGCCGCTGCCACCTTCGGCGGAACATCCCGATAACCGCTGCCGAGGTTTTGACGATCAATGAAATCAAGTTGGTTCATGCAACGGTGGAAAAGTCCACCATCAGCCCCCAACACGGCGAGAGTTTTTTTAACAAGTCGTTCCAGACGTTTTTGGTTGGCGATGATGCCATCCACCGTTTGCACGGCAACCACGCGAGTTGCCATGCCGGCTAGTGTCAAGCCGATCAACAATCCAGCCACTGAACCGCCCGTCGCAAAAGGGAGATAAATGCTTCGCGGTTCCGGCAATAATCCCGCGCTAATTTGTTCCTGTAATTCCAGCGCAGCCTGGACGTAACCCACGGTTGCGAGTGGCGTGGAAGCCCCCAAAGGCACAACATAACCGTGTTTGCGCCAGCCGATCCAGTAGGCCTGCAATACAACTCCCAACATTGTCCGCCGCAAATGCACTTGCACCGGTATTTCGCGCAAGCGGGACAATTCAGGAACATTGAGGGATTGATTTCGATGAGGAAACACCACCGCATGCACTTCAAGGCCCGCTCGGTTTCCCCAAATGCCACACGCTTGAACCGTGTGCGATTCTACATCGCCGTGGACGACCAGCACCTTCTTTCGGCATCGCTGAACTTCGGCCAGCAAATACTCAAGTTTGCGAACTTTGTTGCCGCCATAAACATCTGAACATCGCCCGTCGTCCTTGATCCAAAATCGGTGTCCCTCGTGAGACGCGGCCGGTCGAATCGGTGATGGAAAATTTCCTATTGGCCATCTTGGAAACCGGTTTAGTAAGGCATGGGCCATCGAATGTTATCCGTGCGGCTAAATGTTTGTCTGAGATGTCATAACCAGCTTTTAAGCTGACGATCAATTCGCTGTCTTATTTGGGGCGTGTATTATCAAGTTCAGCTTCGATTTCTGCCACAGTCGGTAGGCTGCCTTTCAAATTTTTTGGCAGGGATTCGACCAGTTTCGTCTGCCATTGAGCCACGCCGATTGGCTTTTTCAAATCTCGCAACGCATATTCAACAGTCAGATGGTCACGTTCCTTGCACAGCAGCAGGCCGATGGACGGCCTGTCATCGGCATGGCGCAACTGGTCGTCAACCGCTGAGAGATAAAAATTCATCTTGCCCGCGAATTCCGGCTCGAAGGCTTTCATTTTCAAATCAATCACGACGTAGCAGCGCAGCCGCAGGTGGTAAAACAGCAGGTCGAGGTAATAATCCTGGCCGCTTATTTCCATGTGATATTGCCGACCGACAAACGCGAAGCCGACGCCGAGTTCGAGCAGAAATTTCTGGATGTGATCCAGCAAACCCTGTTCGAGGTCGCGTTCATGTGCGTCACTGCGGAGCGTGAGGAAATCAAAATTGTATGGGTCTTTGAGTGTTTGTTCGGCGAGATCGGACTGCGGCGGCGGCAGGGTGCGCTGAAAGTTGGTGACGGCTTTGCCTTCGCGTTTGTGCAGTTGCGTTTCAATGTGGTGCGTGAGCACCGCGCGAGACCAGCCGTGTTCGATGGCCTTGTGAGCATACCAGAGCCGGATGGCGGGGGTGTCCAGCTTGGTCAAAAGCAGGCGGTTATGTCCCCACGGCAATTCCGAAATGGGCGCTGGCGGAGCCGATGTGGCCGATTCTCTAACAGGCTGTGAGAGAAATGCGGTTTTGGATTCTCTCACAACTTGTGAGAGTTTTTCAGGCATCGCCGGCCAAGCCAGATAAAAGCTGCGCATAAACCAGACGTTTTGCGGCGAGAAACCCGCCGTGCCGGGAAACTCTTTTTGCAGGTCCTCCGCCAACCGCTCCACCACCTGCTTGCCATAGCCCTTGATCTTTTGTGCCTCGGCAATGATTTTCCCGATGTCCCAATAAAGCAGGATCAACTCGCGGTTGACCGAAACCACCGCGCGCAGTTGCGCCGCGCGGACACGCGTCTTGAGGTCGGCGAGGAGCGTGGTGTAACCAGCGGGAAGCGCGCCGGGCGGTTCGCCAGCCTGTCCACTGGTCTTTGCCAACTCTGCGGCTCTTGTTTTTCGTTTCGTCATACAAAATGTTTGTCCGCCGTTCTGCCCACAACGATACTCAATCGTTTTTGGAAACGCAGGGCATGATGCCGAAATTTGCCGGTTTTGAAAAGTTTTTCGCGCACATGACTCTCAAGGCGTCTGGTGCGGCTGGCTTATTTTTGTCGCAAGCAATTCTCCACGCGCCAAATCCTAAACGGCAAACTCCCGGAACCGGGCGGCGGGTCAACGGTGGAGCAGTCCGACTATGAGGACTGACAACCTTGACGCGACGACCGGCGACACACAATTGAATCTGGATTGGCGCGCGTCATTGTCAGCGCGACTGCGCCATGAGCAAAGCTCAATGAATCCAGTAATGGCCGATGCAAATTCCATAGCCGAGAGCCAGCAAAAACCAAGCAACCGACCGGAGCATCACCCGCCACGCGAACCGGTCTTGCAAGTCATTCGAGACTTGTTCCAACCGTTCACATTGAGCCATGGCGCTGGCCTTGATGCTCCTCCATTCAGACACCGCACTTTCCATCAAAGCCTTCACCCGCTTTGCGACTGCTTCCGCGTCAGCAAGCTGCACCTGGATTTGTTCCGCCGTCTGCCGGGTTGCCTGAATGTGAATTTCGACGGCTTTTTTCAACTCCTTGTTCTGGCCGTCCACCGTGCCGGCAAAATCATCTGCCATCGCCTGACTTTGCCGCCGGTATTCAGCCAGATGCAGTTCAATCAATTTACGGGCATCATTCATCAATCGCGGCAGATTGGCCGCGATGCGCCACTGCGCCTTGGTGAGCAATGTCAGTTGCACTGGAAAATTGTTGTCCGGTCCGACGCTCCATTCATGCAACAACCGGTGAACCCGATCCACTTCGCCCGTCGTCATCCCGGTGCAAAGCACCGCCAAGTCATCTTTGTCCAAGTCCATACTCACTCGCCTAAATTGAGCATCGGCTGTTTGGAGCGGGCCGGTTTCGCCTCCGGTTCCGGCTGTGGTTCGACTTCCGGCACCTGTTCCGATGGCACCAGCAAATCGGCAATGCCGTCGTATTGCTGAAACATCTGTTGCATCGCCCATTGCATTTCACCGGCCAGCATCAATTCCAAATGCGATGCTCCGGGCGTCGCCACTTCCGCAAAACTCAACTTGCGGCTCGCCTTGGCCTCGGCGCGTTTGATGGCCAGCAACGTGATTGACGTGACGACCGGCAAAGTGATTTCCTTGGCTCCAAACATTTTCAATTCGGCTTCAATGTTGGATTTCTTAAACAGGTTCGTCCGCACTTTGGCCGGATTGTGAACCACGACATAATCTACGCGGTCGCCCGCGAAGAAAAACAGGTCGAGCAGATTGTTCATGCTCTCCGTGTCCTCGCTGGGAAACAGGAAAAA
>PLJQ01000438.1 GCA_003140275.1 Limisphaerales bacterium | reverse complement strand
GAGCGCGGCGAGCAGGGCGCGATCATCAAGGACGAGACCCGCTGCATTCGCTGCGGCCTGTGCGCCGCTCGCTGTCCCACTGGCGCGATCACGATGGAACGTGTCGAACTAATGCCCGCCTGAAATGAATCGCTCCACTCCGGACAACAAAAACGAACTCCCACGACGCGGTTTTTTCCAACTCACACTCGGCTGGCTGGCTGGCGCCTTCGCGGTGGCAGCGTCCGCGGCGGGAGCAGTGCGCTTTCTGGTGCCGAACGTGCTGTTCGAGCCAAGCCTGCGTTTCAAGGCCGGCAAGCCGGATGATTACCCCGATGGATCCGTGACGTTCATGGAAGATGAGCGAATCTTTCTCGTGCGTCAGGGCAACACGTTCCGCTGTCTGTCGGCGATTTGCACACACTTGGGCTGCACGGTCAACCGTGCCGACCACGGCTACCATTGCCCGTGCCACGGCAGCGTGTTTGATGAGCAGGGTAGTGTCAAAAGCGGCCCAGCCCCGCGCGGGTTGGAGTGGTTTCAGGTAACGCTGAGCAAGGACAAGCGGCTGCTGCTGGACAAAAACCAGCGCGTCGCGGCGGACAAATACCTCGTTTTGTGAACGCGCCTTTGCCCAAACGAATCTGGCAATGGTTCACCCGCACGCGCATTGGCCGCTCGATCTTCCGGATTGGCCTGCCGGAGAGCAACCTGGAGCGCTCGCAGGTGATGGTTTCCAGCTTTCTGTTGCACATGCAGCCGGCGAAGGTCCATCGCCATTCTTTGCGCGCCTCCTACTCGCTCGGGCTGGGACTGATTTCCCTGTATCTATTCCTGATCCTGATCGGTACGGGTGTGCTGTTGATGTTCTACTACGTGCCCAGCACCGAGAAGGCGTACGACATCATGAAGGATTTGCAGTATGTCGTCTCTGCCGGCTTGGTCATCCGCAATATGCACCGCTGGGCGGCGCACCTGATGGTGCTGTTCGTGTTGCTGCACATGTGCCGCGTGTTTTACACCGGCGCCTACAAACGCCCACGCGAGTTCAACTGGGTGATCGGCGTCGGATTGTTTCTGCTGACCTTGGGGCTAAGCTTCACCGGTTATCTGCTGCCGTGGGACCAACTCGCGTTCTGGGCGATCACCGTGGGCACAAACATCGCCGGTTACGCGCCGGTTATCGGTCTGAAGCTGAAATACCTGATGCTCGGTGGGAACGTGGTTGGGCAGGAAGCGCTGACAAGATTTTACGCGCTGCACGTGATCGTGCTTCCGACTGTGGCGCTTTTGATGCTGGCTGTCCACCTCTGGCGCGTGCGCAAGGATGGCGGATTGTCGCGTCCCGACGAACCGGGTGACATCGTCCAGCAGATCCAACTCAAGCAATTGCCGACGAACAAGACCTACGGCCTGATGGAACTGGCGCGCGGCACGACGCCGCAAGTCGGCAAGAACCCGGAAGACGAGGTGTTCGCGTGGCCGCATCTGGTTTTCCGCGAACTGCTGCTGTTCCTGCTGGTAACGGCGATGGTGCTGTTCCTGGCGATTTTCTGGAACGCGCCGCTGGAGGAACTCGCCAACCCGATTCATCCACCGAATCCCGCGAAAGCGCCGTGGTACTTTCTCGGCCTGCAGGAACTGGTCAGCTACTCGGCGTTCTGGGGCGGTGTGGTGGTGCCGGGGTTACTGGTAACGGCGCTGGTGCTGCTGCCGTACATCGACCGCCAACGCAAGGGGGTCGGTCACTGGTTTGCTCGCGAGCGCGTGGTCGCGAACACGATTTTCAGCGTTTGCCTTGTCATCGCCGTGGTGCTGACAATTATCGGCACGTCGTTCCGCGGCCCGAACTGGGGCTGGGTGGAACCGTGGAAGAATGCACCCGCGGTGACCGAGGGCCACTGACATGAACGACAGCTCGCTCCGCAAATTCTACGGTTGGTTCACCGTGCTCGGTCTCCTGGTCGGCGTGCTGGTCGTCGTCGGTTATTACCGCGACGAGTACCGCGAGTGGAAGGATTACCAACGCAAATTCATTCAAGAGGAAATCCGCCGTGCCTCGACGCCGCAACAGCGGGCGCTGGCCGAACAAACGCCGGTGCAAATCCGTCAGATCGTCCTGCACGACCTCAACCGCGTGGATCGCTGCGCCACCTGCCATCTCACGGTGGATGATCCGAGCTACGGCGGTTACCCGCAACCGCTCGCCTATCATCCGTTGCACGAGCAACACCCGTTCGAGCGATTCGGTTGCACTGTCTGCCATCGCGGCCAGGGTCGCGCCACCACCACTATCGACGCCCACGGCAACGTACCGCATTGGGACTCGCCGATGTTGCCGCTGCAATATATTCAAGCCTCCTGCGGCCAATGCCACGAAGCTTCCGACAATCCTGCCGCACCCGAATTGGCCCGTGGCCAGCAGGTGTTCGAAGAAAGCGGCTGCCGCGGCTGCCACAAACTCGGTGGCACCGGTGGTGTCCTCGGACCGGAACTCGACAAGGTCGGTGCCCGCCGTTCTTCAGAATGGCTGAAGAAACATTTCGTCGCGCCCGCATCCGTCACGCCCGGCTCCGCCATGCCGCCCCAGAAATTCTCCGCGACGAACCTCGAGGCGATCATCCTCTTCATGCTCAGCCAGACCGGCGAGTCGGCACCCGGCTATTACGCCTCGATGAAGGTGATCCCCAGCCGGAATGAAGGGCAGCGATTGTTCCAGCAGAAGGGCTGTATCGGCTGCCACTCCGTCGGCGACAAGGGCGGCAAGGTCGGCCCGGCGCTGGACGACGTCGGTCTGCGGCGCACACCGGAGTGGATGATTCAACATTTCCGCGATCCTCAGAGCGTGACCCCGGGCACGGTCATGCCGCGGTTTGGTTTCACCGAGACCGAAGCCCGCGGGTTGACGGATTTCCTTCTGCATATGCGCGATCAGAAAATAGCACTCAGCCTGCCGTCGCTGATGGTCCCGGTTGAGCGTGGCCGCGAAGTTTACCGTAAATACGGTTGTGCCGGCTGTCACGGCGCCGAAGCCAAAGGCGGCGTGCCCAATCCCAATTCGAAGACCGCCGAACAAGTTCCAGGTCTGATTCATGTCGCCGATGGCTACACCAAGGACGAACTGAAGGCGCGCATCGTCAAAGGCCAGCGGGAAATTCCTGCGCTGGACGCCAAACGCCCTGCGCCTCCGCTCTACATGCCGGGCTGGGGGAGCGTGATCAAGCAGGCCGAACTTGACGACTTGCTGGCTTACCTCATCAGCCTGAAGCCCAAGGGCGAAGACGTGGGCTTTTAGCTTGGTCACTCCTTGAAGAAAAATCACCTTGTTCAGTTCAAATATGCAACTGGTGAAGGGATCGAATTCTCGTTAATGTAGTGGTCTAAAGTGGTGTGATTTGCTCGCGGAAAACCGGGCCATGGGCAGATGGAGGAAAATGGGGGGTTGGCTGATCCTTGAGAAAGGATCAGAGCATGAAAAGAAACGGCTCTAAAAAGCGAAGTCACGTAAGGCAGCGCCTGGCTGGCATCTAGATTCGCGGTTTTGAAGGCGTGGAACGAGCCGGTGATCACGGGAAATGAATCTGTGACTCAAAACACAAAGCACCTGATGGCAATCCTCCCCTCGGGGGGAATTCAGTTCCGTCCGAACCTCGTCCTAATCCGTGAAAAAATTGAGGGGTAAGTGGGTCCACATGGGTCCACTTGGAACGGCGATGAAAAGCTGATTGGGCAACGGTTTGTCCACGTGAGTCCACATGGGGGGTAAATGGGTCCACCAGCCCCAATCTTGTTGCGAACGAGACGCTCTACCAACTGAGCTACGACCCCGCACCGATCGCGTGGAAGATTTCCCACTCGCTGCGAAAATGCAAGTCGCATTCTGCGGCGACCTTATTTTTGCGAAACTTGCATACATGAGCGGAAGAGTCGTCGTGTTCAATTCGATCCCGACTTCACCAACATGATAGACCGAATATCTTTGGGCGGATCTGATACTGCCATTTTGATACTACTTGATGGTTTCTGAGTCCGCTTGAGTCCTGTTGGGTTCGGTGAGGATTGACTGACTACGGATCAGAAGGTTTCAAGTTCAACTCTTAATGGGTGCATCATTCATCTTGCAAAATAAAATCAATTATTTAATCACCGGCGTTGCAATTTGATTTCTCGGTAGAGCCAGGCCCGGGCGTGGGCCCAATAGTTGTCGGCGGTACGGGCGGAAATGCCCATCACAGCGGCGGCTGCTTCAAGGGTCATGCCGACGAAATAACGCAACTTCACCAAGA
>PLJQ01000473.1 GCA_003140275.1 Limisphaerales bacterium | reverse complement strand
TCTCCCATCCGTGCGCCAGCACGATTTGCTGGACGACGGTCAACCCCAGTCCCGTGCCCTTCTCGTTGGTCGTAAAGTAGGGCTTGAAGATTTCGGTGCGGCGTTCGGCCGGGACGCCGGGGCCGTCATCGCGAATTTCGAGAAGCACATCCGAGGCGTTGTTCCTGGTGGCGATGATCTGGATTTTCCCATTGCTGTTGACCGCCTGGATGGCGTTGAGGAGGAGATTGAAAAGGGACTGCCGGAGCAGTTGTTCATCGGCTTCGATGCTGAGTTGATCCACTTTGACTTCGAGAGCGATGTTTTTTTCGTCGAGGTCGTGGGTCAAGGTGCGGACGAGTTCCCCGACCACTGAACCCAGGGAAAGAATGGAACGGCGAACTTCGCGCGGTCGCGAGTAGTTGATGAATTCGTTCAATTGGGCGGTGACGCGGTCGGTTTCGTCGATGATCTCGCGCGACTTGTTCCGAATCTCCGGCGAGACCTCCTCTTGTTTGGAGATCATCTGCGCCAGTCCGCGGACGATGTTGAGCGGGTTGCGGGTTTCGTGGGCGAGGCCGGCGGCGGCGAGGTTCAGTTCCTTAAGATGGAGGTTCAGCTCGCTCGCGCGCACGAGTCGGATTTGCAGGTCGGAGGATTTGCCGAGGTTGCGCCAGGCCAGCCCGGAGCCGATGACCGAGACGGTGGCGAGGACGCCGATGATCGAGCGCAGCCAGAGGTCCTGGTCGAGGGCGGCGCGGACGGATTGCGTGGACATGACGATCAGGAAGCTGTGGACGCCTTTTTTCTGAAGCACGGACTTGTATTCGTCTTCGCTCATCCAGGACGGACGTCCGAATCGTGGTCGGCCGTCCCCAGGCCCGCGCGATCTGAGTCGGCCCGTCGAAGGTGGCGAATTGGAACCGGCCACTGCGTTGGGCTCGCCAAGCCCGTTGGTCCTCAGCTCCGGGGGCGGCGTCGGCGGCCGATTAGTGGGAAAGTCCTGCCGGGACAAAACAATGGGCGGATTGGTTCCTTCCAACTCCCGTGTCACATTTGTACCTAAAACCATCGGGTTCATCAAAGTTACTTTCTGATCTTCCCATAACTCCGCCGGTCGGATGGCGGCATTCTCCTGGATAACCGCAGGAGTCCCCGCCGAGGCAAGCGCGACACCCGCCTCATTCAGCAGCACGAAACCGTTCAACTCATCACCCGGCCGGATCAATTCCGTAAATGCCGATTCCAACCGCTCCTGGGAAATTACCCCGCCAAAGCGCCGTTGCGAGCCTAGCACTATTTGGAAAGTCCTGGAGATGTATTTGGCACGATAAATCAAATCCGCTCGCGCCGATCTGCGCACGCGAAAATGCTCGGCGACCTGCCAACCCAAAACCAGAATCCAGGCGGCCATCAGTAGTCCGTAAACCAGAAAGCTGCGGCGGGTGATTTCCATGCTTCGGCGCTTGGTGAATTTCCAAGCTAGTTGGAATTGTCTTTGGCGGGTTTCTTCTCGGGCATTTTTTCGAGGAACCTGTCCAGTTCCTGCTCCGAATAAGATTTCGGTGTCAGCGTGTTGTGCTTTTCCTTATCAGACAAAGCGGCCAATTGAGACGGCGCCTGGATGACGTGGGGAGTCAAAAAGATCAGCAACTCGGTTTTGGAGCCGGCATTGGTTTTTCGCTTGAACAGATTTCCCAGCCACGGAATGTCGCCCAGAAACGGGATTTTGCTTTCCGAGGAGGTTTTTGATTTTTGCATCAGGCCGCCGATGACCACGGTCTGGCCGTCGCCGAGCTCGATCCGGCCTGGTGGTGGACTCCGGGTGCCCGAAAGATCCACATCCCGCCCGAAGNNCGGTCTGGCCGTCGGGAGTCAGCACGACGGTATCCGCGGAACGCGTGTCAATTACCGGGGCGTTGACACCAACAGCAATCGGAATGGTAAGCGTCGGATCAATGGCTGAAGTTGAAGGCTGAACAATCATCTGCACCAGGCCTTCGCTGGTGATGTAGGGGGTGACTTTCAGAATGATTCCCACATTCTGATACGACACATTGTTGTACTGATTGCCCAAAGCGCTGAAGCTTACACTGGTAATCAACGGAACAGATTGACCCACGACAATGGTTGCCGGCTGGTTGTTGCGGGCGAGCACAGACGGGCGGGATAGCAATTCCGCTTTTCCAGCCGTGGCAATGGCGCGCAAAGTCGCTTGAAAATCGGTGCCGAGGACTTGATAAAGTCCGGCCCCGGGAGGCACCGGCGCAAAATTTCCAATCGGCTGGCCGAACGCGTTCAAATTGGTTTGTGAGAATATCGTGCCCAGTGACGACGCTCCAAACGCATTGGCGGCGACGGCGCTTAGCGGATTGTTCGTTCCGCCGGATATCTGCTTCCCAAATGCGCCTTCAATGCCGATGTCCAGCGAGTCATTGCGCGTGAGTTCCATGAACACGACTTTGATGAGCACCTGGGGCTGTGGACGGTCCAGATTCGTGACGACCTGGGCAATGTATTTCGTGGTGTCCTCGTCGGCGATGATGGTGAGGTTGTGGGTGTCCGGGTCGATGGAGATGGTGGCATTTCCCACGGCACCGTTGGCGTTATACTGCTGGCTGGGGGTGGTGGTGGTGTTTCCCCGGTTGGCGCCGCCGCCGCCGAAACCGCCGAAGCCACCAAAGCCCTGCTGCGCGCGGAGTTCAGTCGGCGCGAACAAAGTGAATCCGAGCAGCAGCGCGATACAGGTTTGCATTTTGATTTGTTGAGTCTTCATGAAAGCCTTTTCGTTAAGGGTTTGGTTTTAAAAGCCGCCGCCGGGGCGAGAATTGCCCGATCCGGAAGTGCCGAATCCGGTGCTTGTCGTCGTACTGTTTAGATTCTGCTGAATACGATTCTGGAACGGGCTGGTCTGTGTCGAGGAATTGGGACTGCGCGTCGTGGTGCTCTGGAACATGCTCTGCAATACCTGCTGGACCTGCTGCGGGTCGGCATTGTCGAGGTGAATCACGCTCACCTTCGACACTTTTGGAGATTCGTGATCAAGTTGCTCAACCATGTTTCCGATCTGATCCATCAAATCTCTGGTGGCAGTGACCACGACCGAC
>PLJQ01000182.1 GCA_003140275.1 Limisphaerales bacterium | reverse complement strand
TAAGTCCGACAGGCTGCTAGAAATGAATCATCACTCCCCCTGTTGTGCAAAACGAAAAGCGCAATCAGGTTAGGAATAACCAACCCGCCCATGGGAACGCATCCCATGGGAAAGTATGTTATGGGAAAAATTAGCGGATTGAGGCCGCCAATGAAGGTTTGCCGGCGATCTGCTCCAGTTTATTGAAGCAGTATTTTTCAAATGCGGCACGCCTGGCAGAGTCAGTGCCGCCATCCGTAACTTCGTTGAGTTCCTGCCACAAGGCTGGATTGCGGCGCGGGTTCTTTTTCATCTTCGCAAACTCCAGGTGCACCCATTTTTTCATCTCAAGTTTCCACCACGCTTTGGCGTTCCCCTTCAGTGCTGGAAAGTTCAACCATTTGGAGTTTGTGCGCCCTCTTTCTGAGGCCTCCAATCTTGCGCCTTCCATCAAATCCACGATCTCGGCAATAAACTGGTGGCAGAGTGCGCCGATTCGCGAGCGGTTGTCGTGGATATTGCTTGCGTGATGTCCTTCCGCAAGATGGATTGCCGCGATGATGGCCCCGGCGTCGCAGGTGAACGCCGGGTTGCGCGCCCGCAGCGAGGGCATGGTCAGCGACTGCTCCGCATATTTTCGCAGGTGTTCAGGGTAGGCAATGGCGATTCGCGTAAACGCGTTCGCCAGCACCTTCCCGTCTCTGAAAATCGCGTGACATGCGAACGGGTAGCCATCTTCCGCATATCGTATCAGGTCGTCCCGCAGAGTTCTTGCCAGCGTTGAGAGGCAGTCCACCGCGTGGTCCAACGCGGCGTCTTCGTCTTCGCGGATGTTTTGCAAGCTCTTTTCATGGATCAGGGTTTCCACGAGCAAGAGCTCCCGGCGCACTGTCTGAAGGCATTTTTTCGAGATGGACTCCGGGTCGCGCAAAACCCTTTTCCGATCGGCTTCGAAATCCGCCAGGAACTTGCGCTCGGCTTTTGTGAGTCTGCGTTTTCGCCTCAATTGCGCGGCCTCCAAATAACGTATTCCGACACGGTCATGGCGGTCCATCAGTTGATGCCACTTCTCCTCTTCGGCATTTCTTGGTTTCAAAAAATCCTCATCGTCGTGAGTTTTAGCTTTTTTGCTCATTGTTCATTCTCCTGCCATGACCACAGTTCCTCCACGCCACCGTTTGATTTTCAGGATGCCACCGAGGCGGATGGCGTAATACGCGTTGCGGCCTTTGCCGTAACGCCGCAAGCCGCGAAACTGCACCAGCATTTCCGGCGCTTTGGTGGCGTAACCGTTGCGGAACTGGATCACGTCGTAAGGACGGCCCTCCAACCGGCGACGCCAGTAAGGTGTGCGGCTGCGATATTCAACCCGCTTCCTTCCCGTCGCAATCTGCGCGAAAAACTCACGATGCAGATTGAGATGCAGGGTGGCAGGCATCGCCGCTTCTCAAACCTCAAACACCTTCAACACCTCATCCCCGTAATGATTGATGACTTTGATGGCGATCTTGCCGGTCTTGGGTTTGTCAAACGGGCGGCTCACGGTGGAGTAGAGCGATGACCAGGCGGCTTCGTCTATGTCGGCGCGGAGGGCGCGTTTCAGTTTCTCATAAGGCTCGTCGGCGCCGGTGAAGTAGGCATGGCGGACGAAGAAGCTCTCGCCGTTGTATTCCGTGTCAATGAACCAGCAGGCGATGTCGTCGGTGCTGCTGTTGCGGATTTCGCCGGTCGTCGGGTCGTAGATGTCCACGCCTTTGATTTCGGCCACGATTTGTCCTGTGGCGGGCGCGTCGCTTCTCCCTCTCCCCGGGGGATACAACTGTTGGGTATTACACAACGGACAATTCGTGCTTCGCGCAGCCACATTCCGGCCAATCGTAGGACATGGAAGGCGTTCCCGACAACTGTTAAAACACTGGGCGACCATATCAAGGCCAAGCGTTTCGAGAAAGGGCTGCATCAGCGCGAATTGGCCGAAAAACTGAGCGTTTCGAAACTACGTGTCAAATTGTGGGAGCATGACCAACGGATGCCGAGTGAAGCCCAATGGCAAGTGCTATCAAACATTTTAGGTTTTTCCAGTGAGCTTCAGTTCGTCAACCCAACAGCAGAGTAGCGTGTTGGGTTTTTACCACTCGCAGCGATTTCACATCAAGCTCCCGACGGAACCTGACCACATGACAATTTCACGCAGCTACATTATCCTTTGGGCGCTTTTGAGTTAAAATCCCACGAAATTTTTCTTTATTTTTCATAAGTCTTTGCGGTGTAGCTGAATCCTTTTGTTGACGGTCGAGGGGGGGGGGGGCGCCATACTTTGAGGGATGTCCTTCCTCCAAAATTCAGTGCCTACGGCGCACTCTCAGAGAGTCTCTATTCTCCCGCACAACGCAGTGACGTTATTCCAACCCAAACCTCAACCCGAAAGAACGAACATGAAATTGATGAAATCACTTCTTAACCTCTGCCTTGGCCTTGCCGCAGCCATGTTAATTGCGGGATGCGTATCGGCAGGCCGAGATTTTGACACGAGTAAGGTCTCGCAGATAAAGAAGGGTGAAACTACCGAGGCCGACTTGACAGGCTGGTTTGGCAAGCCCACGAATCGGTCGGTAACATCCGAAGGCAGGACGATACTGAACTGGGCGCATTACAAGTCCCACTTGAGCCCTACAGGTAATGTGCAGAGTAAAACACTTACGGTCATGTTAGGGTCGGACGGCAAAGTGGCTAACTTCACGTCTTCCGGTGGGGGTTTGTAAACTACTGGTCAGCATTTTTCAACTAAGGCGCGAAGAAGTCCGAGCGAAATTGTCCGTCTGAAACAAGTCGCTAGCAAGTGAGTTAGATGATGGAAATAACAGGCTATGGAAATGTTGGTGTGGCGCTGTTCTGGTACTTATACTACCTGAGCCCATTGTGGATGATATTCGTCCTGACAGTGGCCCTGCTAGCCGTGGTTTACGTGATGGTTCGGATAATGGCACGCTTCTGTCGGCTAGCGGCATCTCTCTGGCGGTGTCATCGCCAATAACGGCAAACTAAAACCTGCGGACGCTCCTCAATTGCGAACGCTCTTTTTTTGAGCGCGGTGATTTTTGTGTGGGCGGAAATCATTTGTTAACAAATCTCAAAATTGTTCTTGACGAGAGGGTGTCCCGACCCCGTAGTCGAGCTACCGACACGCAATGACGCAATGACCTCAACCGCTACCCAGGGCGATGTTCTCCATTGGGTACCTTGCATCAGATTCTCATTCTTACCGGCGCACCTTTCCTGCGTTTTCTTTGAGTCGGACAAATCCTCCTTTCGCCTGAAATGATTCTATGAAGACTTTTACTTCGTTCAAACCATGGATTATTTCTGCAACCCTGCTTTGCGCTTTGGCGGGGAAGGCCCAAGCGCAGGCGCCACTGTCCGACCCCACGAATTGCTTTCTCAATTCTTGGTGTTTTTATGACACCAACACTTGGTGCAGTGATCTCGGCCACGCCGCGCTCTCCTGCACCAATCTCAATGCGTCACTGCTTGGTGATGGCAGCGCTGTGGTTCTGGACAGCACGAATGCCGCCTGGCTCCAATACAACGTCATTGAAAATGATGGCACGACCAATCTGACCGTGGATCAGGGCAGCCTAATGTTTTGGTTCGCGTCCAGTTGGTCGAGCACCAATCAGGGCGGGACGGGACCGGGCCAGTGGGGACGCTTGATTGAAGTCGGTTCCTACACCACCAACGCCAGTTACGGCTGGTGGAGTCTTTACGTGGATCCGGAGGGCGAGAACATTTTTTTTGCCGCGCAGACCAATGACGGCTCGCAAGCGATTTATCTTTCCGCGCCCGTCGCCTTCACGACCAATCGCTGGCACATGATTGCGCTCACCTATGGCGCCACCAATTCGGCCCTTTATCTGGATGGCGGGCTCGTAACGAATGGATCGGCTCTCACCTATTGGCCTGGCCCGGACGTGCTGACCAATGGTTTTTATATCGGCAGCGACAGCAATGGAATCGCGCAGGCGCGCGGCATGTTCGATGATCTGTCCACGTATAATTACCCGCTGACTGCTGACACGATCAGCACCACCTTTAGCGCATCGGAAGGCAATTACTACCTCAACCCGGAGAACATTGGGAACGATTCTTCCATTTCTTCCATTTCTTCCGCTCCCTCCACGCCGATCATCACGCCCACGTTCAATGCGGTCACCGGGTCAGGCTATCTGTCACCCATCAGCACCAACTCAGTCAACTGTGTGACGAGCACCAATATTTGGTTTACCAACGTCTTCGCTACGAAGGCAACCAACGGGACCATCAATATCACGTTCACTCTCGCCGGCGGGTCAAATGCGGTCGTTTATGATGTGTTCGCCAGTTCGATTTTAGCGCCCGCGGCCAGCACCACCAAGTGGGCTTGGATGGGACAAGGTTATCACTGCACTACCTACCTGCTGACCAATCTGCCAAATACCCAAGCGTTCCTGATTTTGGGCACGCCACTGGACAGTGATTTTGACGGACTCACCGACGCCTACGAACTGCTGGTGTCCAAAACCGACCCGAACAATCCCGATACGGATGGGGATGGTATTGGGGATGGTTGGGAAGTGGTCTGGGGTTTGGACCCAAATAATCCTGACACGGGCAACACCGGTGTGAGCGACGGCTACAAAGATCCTGATAACGATGGCTGGACGACCTTGCAAGAGATTCAAAACGGAACGAATCCAAACGTGTTCAACACGCCGCCACCGCCAAGAGCCGTGAGCGCGCGTCTGGACGCCAGCGGCACAAACGTAATTCTGAGTTGGGCTTCAGGCGGTGGGCCTGTGCTCCAATACGCTATTGAACGAAGCGACGCCACGGGGCAAGTCGCACAGGTGAGCTCCACTGTGCATACCTTTACGGACAGTCCGGCATTTGATTTCTTTGGGACGGATATTGCTGAACCGGAGTATGTAATTCGCGCGCTGTTTACAAACGGTGTTTTTTCGGACAGTGAACCCGTCAGTGTGCAACGGCCAAGTTTGACCTTGGATGCAAAAGTTGTGCGCGGTTCCGGAGGGCTCCTGTATCTCGCGGTCGCCGCACTGCCTCAAAACATCGCACGCATCCGGCTTTTCTGGCCGACCGCGTTTCCGAATCCAGGCGACCCTTATTATCCTTGGTTTGAAATCGCAGCTACGAATCTCGTCAATGGCGTTGTCCAACTTTCACCCCAACAAACCGAACGCTATACAACTAACACTCTTTGGGCACAAGTGGTGACGACAAACGGTGAATTGGGCGCTCCGGTAGCTGTCGGGCCGTTTTTCGATGAAACTGTCGATTTCCCCGCACACCACACGTTTGTGGACGCAACAGCGCATCTAAAACAAAACCTAAATTTTCTGTTGCGCTCGGCCACGGTGAGCCAGGCATTTAGTTACGATGATTCTGGCGAGTTTGTGCGGCAATCCAGCCCTGCCAGTTACGAATACTCGGGATACCGTGCTTTCAGCCCCGGCTTAGATTATTCCGTCATGCAGGAGTTGCGACCCATTCAGGAGAATTACCTTTGGCTCAATTATGTATTCAACGCCACAAACCTTGCCACGGGCGCCGATTACGACGCCGCAGATTTTATACGAACTCTTTCCAACCCCCAATATCAGTTTACGGGAACCGCGAGCAATTCGCCGTCAGCGCCGTTGGCGTTCTCAACCACCAATTCGACCTGGCTCTATTATCGCTGGATAAACAACTCCTCGTTCGATGTCGCCGCCAATGCTGAAGTAGGTATCGGAGTAGACGCCAATAACAAGCTCTACCTTGCCAGCAGTGTTCATAACCTTTATGGCCTGTCGATTAATTCAGTGGAAGTCGCATTGCAGTACAACGACAACCAATTTTCTAATTTAGTCGCCGGCGCTGCTGCAAGCTTTTACGCTCCGGAGGCGATCACATATTATCCCGAAGTTGCGGTGCCCAGCCTGCAAACGGTGGGTTACTACTTCAACAGCCAAACCCCGTATTTTAGCTTTGGCTCGGTGCGTCCACCTGTGCCGGGTTCACCGGACTTTTCAGTGACCAACACAACACCGCTGCTCATCACCGCTGTTGGACAACCCTACACCGTGGCTGGCTGGGCGAAGCAGGCCATCACCAATGGCTCTGCGGGCAAGTATGCTTATCTGGAACAATATTTCGACAAAGCCTACAAGCTCGACACGAATGGCGTGGCGACTACAAATCAGACGGGAATTTTCTCTCCTTATGGCGAATTCTTTGCGACTGAGCCGGGACCAGTGGCGTTAGTGACGATGGCGGACACTGTAAGTGGCCAGCACGGCACTGGCGTTGTGCAGGTCATCAAGTTACAGTTGGACGTGAACCATGATGGGATAATGGATTTGAGTTTCGGCGGGCCGGACAACACTTCTTCAGACAGGCCGCTCGTCTTTTGGGCGAATAATGACTATGATAGGGGACACAGCGTGGATTGCCCCTTGGCTTGTGATTGGGAACAAGATGACCTAAATCCGGGGAGCGGCGGCTTCCCGTTGAATAGCGTTCCTGACGGCCAGTACACCGACCCTGCTACGGGGCAGCCTGCCATTCCGAGCTTGCGAGACTTGGAGGATTACACCCGGCTTTGGGTGCCGGGATTTTCCAATTTGATGCAGGTCACACCGACCAACTACACGATCACCCTGTCGTGGCGGAACAACAGCGGCGCAGCCATACGGCTTTTCAGAGCGGCGGAAACAAACGGCAGCACGAATTATTTGTTCAACACCAACACGGCCATAGCGCAGACAAATTACACCCTGAATCCTTGCTACGGCTACGTGTCTCCGGGTCAAACGATTTCTCTGAGCGACGCATTCCGAACGAACACTGTTAAGCCGAGTGATTATTTCATTTTCTGCGGCGTCAGCAGCGGGACAGACGAGTTGGTCATGCAGGTAAAAAATGAATTTGGTCGCGTAGTGGGAGAAACATCAACGTTCATCGAATTGAAAGACATCAAAGAAATGTACGAACGCTGGACGGTAGGCGATGCGCCGTTAGCTCATCCAATGACCGAAGCGGTTCCCGCCGGAGAGCCGATGCCTCTTGGAGTCTCTTCTTATCAGTACCCCTACGATCCGGCGACCGACAGCAGCACCCCTTACATTCTTCTTGTGCATGGCTGGAACATGGAATCTTGGGAAAAAGATCGTTATGCCGAAAGCGCATTCAAACGGTTATATTGGCAGGGATACCAAGGAAGGTTTGGAATCTTCCGCTGGCCGACGGGTAACAAGTTCACAGGTTTGATTGATGTCATTACCGATGCCCGCAATTACGATAACAGCGAATCCAATGCTTGGTCGTCGGCCACAGGATTGCTCAATAAACTGAATGACTTGAACGCCTACTATCCCGGCCACGTTTATTTGATGGCGCACAGCATGGGCAACGTGGTGGCTGGAGAAGCTTTGCGGCTGGCGGGAAACAGCCAGGTGGTCAACACCTATGTCGCCATGCAAGCGGCGATACCGGCGCATTGCTACGATGCTTTGACCACGACGAACAGCACACGCACGCCACCAGACCGCTACGCTTACTACTATACCAACGGTGCGCCGTGCTACTTCAATGCCACTGCTGGCGCTCAAAATTACTTCAATTTTTACAATCAAGCGGATTATGCGTTGGGCTATTGGAACACCGATCAAGGCTTTAAGCCGGACAACGGTTTGCAGTATCCGGGCTATCACTACTCGTCTTCCAGCAGCTTTTACGTGATATTCGGTGCCGGCACGAACGATATTCGTTATCTGACTTTTCCGGCCAACACGTATGAGATTTTTGCTTATGGCGACCCGGCTTGGAGCTTCGCTTTAGGCGCACAGGCAAACGTGGGGGGAGCTTTCAAATCTGGAGCGACGTATAACCAAGTGGATTTAGGTGCTGCTCCGTACAGTTTTGGCAGCGCCCATAAAGGCCACAGCGCCGAGTTTCGTTCCGACAACATGGATCGGGCAGTGTTCTGGCATACGCTGCTTGACAAAATGAGGTTGTTGCCGTGAAAAAGCTGAAATGGTTGGTTTGCGCGGTTGCCCTTTGTGTCATTGCGCTTGTCTGGTTTTTCAACATGCAGGAAAAGCCGGAATCCGTTCCGTTGGCTCAGGCTCCCGTCACCAATAGCGTTCCTGCAGGGGCCAATGCTCCTGAGCCGCCCATCAAAATAGATCCGGCAGGTGCGGTTGTTGACCTTCCGTCTGTTCCCGGCCAAACAATGCCGGTGTCCGAGAGTGCAGTCACACTTGAAGAAAAAGCCCGTACCCTGATAGAGAGCAAAAATCTCCCCGTCGAGTTTTGGGGGAAGGTGGTTGACCAGAGCGACGCTCCGTTGGCCGAGGTAAAAATCCAATCACAAATCCGCCATTGGGATTATGTACCACCTCGTGGAGCGTCTCCGAGAAACATCGAAGACGCGATGACCACTGGCGCAGATGGACAGTTCCATATTGGCGGTTCCACGGGCGACGACCTGACACTGAAAATGGAAAAGCAGGGCTATGAATTAGAGCCAACCGCGAAGCTCGGATTTAGCTATGGCACTGCCGAGCAGTTTACAGCACAGCCCGAAGCGCCGATGGTTTTCAAAATGTGGCCGACCAGCATCCATGAGCAACTGATTACCGGGCAAAAATCATTCCACATTGTGCCAGACGGCAGGCCGTATGTGATTAACCTGGCCAAAGGCACGATAGCGGAACAAGGCGCGGGTGATCTTAAACTTTGGATAAAGCGACCTGATCAAGTCGCGCCCGGCCAAAAATACGACTGGTCATCCGAGATGGACGCAATCAGCGGTGGAGTTTTAGAGGAAACCAACACCACGTCTTCAATGTACCTAGCTCCGCAGGAAGGTTACGCGCCGAACTTTCAATACCAGCAACAGATTATCGGTCGTCAGAGTGCTTCGACTGGCACGAGACGCTTTTACGTGAAGCTGGATAACGGGCGAGAATACGGGAGAGTCACGGTTGAATTGATTGCCCCTTACAACGACCGTGTGCCAGGCATGGTTCATCTTGACTACGCCATCAATCCATCCGGCTCTACGATTTTGCGTTAGCGCCGGATGAAAAATCGCCGACACATTTTTGGCGGAATTTTCGCACTGGTTCTGCTTTGCACTTCATGTAGACCGCTTTTTATGCCCCAAGGCGACGGGTCGGGACAGTTTACTTCATCCAAATACAGTCACGCCGAAGAACGATATGTTGAATGGTGCGACCAACTTCCCCGGTACATCATTCCGCGAATCGGCGCTTATTATCAATTGCACCCGGAACGGTTCAAACCAACTGGGCGCGGCGAGGAAATCGAAATCGAGGGATTTGCGGCATTCGTGAAGGATGACGACTACTTCAAAGATGGACACCTTTCTTCTGTACGGTCAGGAAAAATTAACGACCCGTGGGGCGAGCCTGTCCACTTCGTTGAAGACCTCAACTTGGACGGCTATATCGAAGCCGGAGGGGAGCGCCGCAATGTGTGGAAGGAAGGAGTAAACGGCAATGTCGCATTCACCAATCAGGAACACCACTTCGGCATCTTAAAACAGAGTCCGTTCAAAGGCCCGTATGGGCATCCCTGGGAGAGAATTTTTGCCGTGACTTATTACGACGCGAGAAATCGCAAATGAAACCGAAACCAGCCGTTATTTTCGTCATCTGTTTCGCCGCTTTGGTTGCAGCGGCGGGCGTCGCTCCGATGCCAACCCGTGCGCCTCACGGCTGTTTTCCTGTCCGGCTGACCGTCCAGACCAACACGGACGAACTCATCTTGGGGCTGACGAACATGGTGCCCGGCGTCAGCTATCTGGTGATGACCCGGACAAATCGGCTGTTCACGCCGTGGCTTCCATTCCTGTCCGTCATCAATTTGGGCAATACCAACGCAGTCTCCATCCGAATCAATTTGCAGACAGGCAAAGCGGAGGAATCCGTCTTATTTGGAGGGCAAACTCCAGGTTGGGCGGAACATCCCATTCTGGACGTGGCACGGCGCGTTCCGGCGCGGATGCTGTCCCAAATGCAGTTCACGGCGGGTTCGGGCGAGGACGCTGACGGCGACGGCCTGCCCGACCTGTACGAAGATTTGGTGACGCGGACTGATCCATTGGATGCGGACACCGGGCAGACCGGAATGGCGGACGGCTACCAAGACCTCGCCGGAGACGGCTGGTGCAACCTTCAAGCGATGCAGAACGGAACCGATCCGCTGTCATGGCACCAGCCACCGCCGCCCTCGAACCTCAGTGCCCGGATGCAAGCAGGGAGCGGCGCGACGGTGACTTGGAATTACAGCGCCGTGACGCCGCCCCAATTTTTTACGATCTTGCGCAAACCCGCCTCAGCCCCGGACACCGCTTGGGAAGTGGCGGCGCGGGTGAAGCCTGTCCTCAACAAATACCAGCAGTATGAATATGTTGAGACCAACATCAGTGCGTTCCGCTCGTCCGTTTACCGGGCTTACGCGAATTATCCGGCACCACCGTTGTGGATCATGCCTGCCCGCACGGACACGGAGGGCATCCGCCAAACTATCCGTCAGGTGGCCAGCGCCCCAACCACCAACGGCTACGCGCTCACGGTTGCCAGGACCGTGCCCCGTACCCGTTATTTGATGCTGGTGAGGGAAGGCAAAGACGGGTTCTGGAAAGCCAGCGGTTTTTTCATCGCCAGCACGAACGGAAGCCCGGTGAAACTTGCCGCCGACAAACGGGGGATGCTACCGACCGGGGGAAGGCCGTTCGTACTGCCGAAAGTTGAGCATGTTCCCAATCTTGAACATCCTGAATTTATCTGCGGTAGCGGCGAGGACGCGGACGGCGACGGCTTGCCGGACATTTACGAAGTGCTGGCGACCAAGACCGACCCGGATAAATCAGACACGGGCGCGACTGGCCTACTGGACGGTTACAAGGACTTGGTCGGAGACGGTTGGACGGCGCTGGAAAAATATCGCCGTCGTTCCGACCCGCTGGTGCGCGACCATCCACCCGACCCAATCGAACTGACCGAACCGGCGATGATGGACGTGATGAAAGCCGACTGGCAAATAAAGCAGAGCGATTTTCAATATGACGTGAAGGTGGAAACCAGAACCTTGAATCCCCCAAGCGCGTATCAGCTTTTGCAGCAGCCCTTGATGCTTTTGTTTCCTCAGCGGCAGCCGAAAGTGGCAGTGACCAATTTGCAAGTCCGAATGACCGCCGAAGTGCCGGAGAAAAAAGCGCCGTTACACCATGTCGGCGGGCCGTAGTCTTCAATCGCCGAGCCGTTCCCGACCGGGTTTGAAACCATTGACAATCAGCTTGGCTTCCGGGGTAAGCGGCTTGATCTCGATGCGTTCGATGAGGGGCAGCTTGTCATTGGTCTTTTCGTACTTCACATCGTTTTCCTGAATGTAGGTGACGACATGCTGGATAAGCGCCTCGTAAACCGGGAACAGGCGCTGCCTCTCGATGCGGACTTCGCAAGTGGCGAAGGTGAGCGCGAGCGCGGTGAACGGATTGAATTGCACCATCTCCAAATCGGAGTACGGGAGCGCGAGGGCCTCGCCCGCCGTGGCGCGGATGCCGGAAACGGCCTTGGTACGAAAACACCAAGCCAAACAGCTTGGTGAAGGGTGTATCACATCACACCGTTTAGTTATTGTCAGAGAATCGAGAACATGCCGAATTGGACAAGTCCTGGTGTCTTGGGCTCTGAGATTGAGGGCGGTATGCTCAGCGCGTGGACAAAAACCCTACTCCCACCATTCGCAACTTGTATCCCCGCTTCAGTGACAAGGAACTCGCGGAAGCCGAAGATAATCTGGTGTCAGCGGTCACCACGAACCGGCCAGCCAGGGTCGAATTGAACCAGCCAGTCAAATCGCGTAAGTTCACTTTTTCATTCCAAAAATCTCCCGTAACGCTCTGCTAAGGAGCTTTTTGGAATGAAAAAGCTCATTTCGTCTATGCA
>PLJQ01000325.1 GCA_003140275.1 Limisphaerales bacterium | reverse complement strand
ATTGCACGGCGCAGCCGCAAACGGAACCAGTTCACGTTTCTTGTCACCGGCGACGCCGGCCCTGATTACACCGTGCAAGGTTCACCCGACCTTGAGTTCTGGAGCAACCTTTTCACTGCGAATTCGCCCGCGCTGCCGTTTACGTGGACGTTCACCAATACCGCTGATTTCTCGCAACAGTTTTTCCGCGTCTTGCTTGGGCCGTGAGGGGGAAGAGGTCCGGCACTTCACTTTATGGCAGACGGCTCGGGGGATGCTGAAGCGGAAGAAATGTGGGACTGTCCGGTCGTGATTGGATAATACTTGTCTCAGCCGCAATGATCGTTTGCTGGGCGCTGTATGTGTCAGCGGTCACCACGAANNGGTCGAATTGAACCAGCCAGTCAAATCGCGTAAGTTCACTTTTTCATTCCAAAAATCTCCCGTAACGCTCTGCTAAGGAGCTTTTTGGAATGAAAAAGCTCATTTCGTCTATGCAAAGTCGGTGGCTGGTTCAATTCGACCTTTCGTGGCTGGTTTTGAAGTGACCGGTGACACTGTATGCAAGGATCCAGCTATTTCTCGCGGTAACTGACAGGGTGGATGCAAACTTGCTAGTGATTGAGGGATCGATGCACGAATATGCCATGCGTGAAAGTGCGGAAGCGTTCCGGACCGGGCTGTGCCAGCGTGTTTTTGCGACCGGCGATCCGGTGACAGGAACTGGCGAATACACTTCCGATTACACTACGCCGGGCTATTCTTCCAGCCTTTCACTCAAAGCCAAGGGTGGAAATGCAGAGATGATAAGAGCAATTCGACATCATAACATGATATAAGCAAGCGATGCTGCAGATTTTATCCAATTTTCAGATCTTGCAGTTCAATGACGGATGCAACCCTTAGTATCAATTCTCATCCCCGCGTTTAACGCGGAAAGGTGGATCGCGGACACGATCAAGTCAGCCTTGGGGCAAACCTGGCAACGGAAGGAAATCATCATTGTCGATGACGGATCTGCGGATCGAACGTTGTCGATCGCCCGGCAATTTGCCTCCAAGGAGGTGTCAGTTATCACGCAGCCAAACCAAGGTGCCACTTCAGCCAGAAACAAGGCGTTGTCTCTGAGCCAAGGGGGATTTATCCAATGGTTGGATGCAGACGATCTTTTGGCATCCGACAAAATCGGAAAGCAGATGGAGGCCGTAACACGCTACCCCAGCAAGCGAACCCTGCTTTCATCTGCTTGGGGAAGTTTCTTCTACCGGTTCGACAGAGCGAAATTTTCCGTGACACCGCTCTGGAACGACCTGTCGCCGCTTGAATGGTTGCTGCGAAAGTTGGACCAAAACCTCTCCATGCAGACCGGAGTCTGGCTGGTCAGTCGGGAACTCACAACAGCCGCCGGTCCGTGGGACAGCCGGTTATCGTATGACGATGATGGAGAGTACTTCGTCCGGGTCGTTCTGGCGAGTGATGGCATCCGGTTCCTTCCCGAAGCCAAAGTATTCTATCGTAGAGGCCTCGACAGTTTGAGCTACATAGGGCGATCCAGCAGGAAATTGGAGTCGCTGCTTCTCTCGACACAATTGCAGGTCGGTTACCTCAGATCATTGGAGGATGGTGAGAACGTCCGATCGGCGTGCCTGAAGTACCTGCAAACAACTCTGCCCTACTTTTATCCAGAACGGCCTGATCTCGTTAAGCGGTTGGAACAGATCGCGGCATCTGTGGGGGGACATCTGGAAACTCCGCGAATGTCATGGAAATACGCCTGGATCCAAAAACTCTTTGGCTGGACGCCCGCCAAACTAACCCAACTCTACTACAACCAATGCAAATTGTCCGTGATGAGGTCCTGGGATAAAACCATGTTTCAGTTTGAAACGTCAAAGTTTCCAAACATCTGAATATGCCTGATGACCTGTCAGTATCGATCATCATCTGCACTCGCAACCGTGCGGATTATTTAATGCAGACGTTGGCGGCGTTGGGAAAGGTCGGAATTCGTTCTGACTGGAAGGCTGAAGCCATTGTGGTGGACAACGCCTCCACGGACGACACGGCGACCAAAGCGCGAAATGCCATGTTGAGGAACATGACGCTGCGGTATGTGTGCGAACCCAACAAGGGACAAAGCAATGCGCGCAATGCGGGGCTGGCAAATGCGCGCGGTGACATAATTCTCTTCACCGATGACGATGTGCTTGTTGCTGAAGATTGGGTGGAGCAAATGATGTCGTCGCTGGTGAATGGCCAGTGCGAAGCTGTAACAGGGCATTTCACACTGGCACCGCACCTGACTCGGACGTGGATGAGTCCCATGCATAAGTGGTGGTTGGCATCCAGTCCCGATGCCCAACCCCACAACGGAGCACGCGAATTGATTGGTGGCAATATGGGTTTCCGCCGCTCGGTTCTGGAGCGCGTTCCTGCGTTTGACCCGGAGTTGGGCCCGGGAGCTTTGGGCTTCGCGGATGACACGCTTTTTGGATGGCAGTTATCTGAAGCCGGGTTTGAAATCGGGTATGCGCCGAAGGCGCGCGCCATTCATCAGTTGGACGTGTCACGGCTGCGGCGCAACCATTGGCTCGGTGATGCGCGCAAGCGTGGGCAGACCGAAGCTTACATTCGTTATCACTGGGAACATACTGAAATAAGGTCTCCACGGTTGACGCGGTTGCTATATTTCATCAAGCTGCACTTGAGAAGAGGTTTACAACGACCGCCGCGTCTGGAAAGCGAAGGATGTCCATTATGGGAAATAAGCTACGTTCTGAACATGGCAATGTGCAGGCAATTCTGTCTTGAGCGTCAGCGCCCACGAAACTATTTACAACGGGGCTTAACAAAACGTAGCCTGTAATGGCACCTCGACGACGGAGTTGTTGACATCCGATTGCGGAGATGGCGGAAAGGGCTTGTCACCAGGTTTTGGAGCGGTGGACATGGGAGCCAATTTGACCACGCATTTGGGCGTTTGCTGAACACAGTATGCGCCTGAGCGCACTCGATTCGATTCGTGTAGCACGGGGCTATATCGTGGAATTCCGTGTGGTACACAAAATCAGATGTGCGGTGTCGAAACCTTCGAAAGCCTGGTGGAACGGGGTTTAAGAAGTGACGAATTCCTGGCGAGCGACTAAAGTGCCGCGAAGCGCGTGATACGAGATGAGATGAATGTGGATATTGATAACGACCAGTCCAAGCTGTCGGCTGAAGGAGCAGTGAGCATTCGCGAACGAGACCCGCACAAGGCAATTTTCGCAATAACAAGCGTGGATAACCTCAAGCGGAAATCGGTGCGTGGCGGAGCGATCTCCTTGGTCGCCCAAGGGTTGAAGTTTGGAGTGCAGATGGGGTCGGTGATGATCCTGGCGCGGTTACTTTCGCCGGAGGATTTTGGACTCCAGGGAATGGTGGTTACCATGATGGGTATTATCGGATTATTCAAAGATGGTGGACTCAGCATCGCGACCGTACAGCGTGATGTGATTACGCATGAGCAGACTTCAACTCTTTTCTGGATCAACGTGGGGTTGGGAGCCGTCCTGACGTTGATAACCGCAGCGATGGCGCCAGCTCTGGTGGCTTTCTATAATGAGCCTCGTTTATATTGGGTGGTTATCGTTTCAGGGACCGCGTTTATGTTTAATAGCTTGGGGACGCAGCATGGGGCTTTGCTTCAGCGAGGAATGCGGTACGTAACGCTGGCAAAGATCGATATTCTGTCGCTCGCGGTCAGCTCGGCCGTGGGCATTGGAATGGCCGCGCTCGGTTTTGGTTACTGGGCATTGGTTGGGATGGCAGTCTGCGGACCTCTCGTCAGCACCGCCGGATCGTGGTTTGCGGTTTCGTGGCTGCCAGGCAGGCCCATGCGAAGATGTGGGGTCCGATCAATGCTTCATTTCGGCGGGACAATCACCTGCAATAATCTGGTGATATACTTGGGCTATAATGCGGAGAAGGTTCTTTTAGGCCGCTCTTGGGGAGCACAAGCATTGGGGCTCTACGGAAGATCGTATCAGCTTCTCAATCTCCCAATGCAGCAACTGCACTCCTCTATGTACACTGTGGCATTCTCCGCGATCTCTCGAATTCAGAATAATGCCGAACTTCTGTGCCGGTCTTTCCTTAAGGGCTACTCCGTACTCCTTTCTTTGATAATCCCGATAACATTGGCCTCCGCGCTTTTTGCAGAGGAAATAATCCGGACCGTGCTGGGGCCGAAGTGGATTGAGGCGGCTCCGATCCTTAGGCTGCTGACACCCGCGGTTTTAATCTTTGCAATGATTAATCCATTCGGTTGGTTTCTTACTGCAACCGGTCGCACCGGGCGGAGCCTGAAAATCGCGCTATTAATAGCGCCAACAGTAATCTTGGGGATCGGCATGGGGCTCCGTTATGGACCAAAAGGCGTTGCTTTGGGGTATTCTATCGCCATGTCTTTCCTGCTCGTGCCGGTCATCGCTTGGAATATACATGGTACTGGAATCACACCGAGAACTTTTTGGCAAGCCACCCAAAAACCACTTCTATCCGGCCTGCTCGCGGCCGCATGCGGCTTGGTCTTCAAGATGACTCTTGGGCATCTGCTGACGCCAATTTCTTGCCTGATTTTTGGTCTCGGCCTTGTTTTTCTTGTTTACGCCTTTATTCTCCTGGTCGCCATGGGGCAAAGAGAGTTGTACGTGGATTTACTAAATCAGATATTTCAACGTGTTCACCCGAATCCCGAAGAAACCAAGTCCGTCTGATTTTACCATGCATGTTCCTAGAGTAAGTATTGGCCTGCCGGTGTACAACGGCGCGAATTTTCTCGGTCCCGCTATTGACTCGATTTTGCAGCAGGATTACACCGAATTTGAGTTGATCATTGCCGATAACGCCTCGACTGACGAAACACCTCTAATCTGCCAGGCATTCTCGGAAAAAGACCGGCGTATACTTTATCTCCGCAACGAATCAAACATCGGCGCCGCCGGGAATTTCAATCGAGTTTTCCAACTGGCGCGAGGCGAATTTTTTATGTGGGCGGCGCATGACGACGTGCATCTACCGGGATTCCTGAGACGCTGCGTCGAAGTTCTCGACCATGCCCCTTCTTCTGTAGTGTTGGTGGCTCCAAGGGCGGAGATCATTGATGAGAACGGAAAAAAGATAATAAAAGAAGGCTGGCAACCTGAAAGCCTGGACACAAGGCGTTCTCGACCGCATCAACGAGTCGCGGACGTGCTGCGAAACATTGCATGGGCGACGGCGCAATTTGGCGTGTACCGTTCTGAAGCGTTGCGAAAGACACGGTTGATTGATCGATTCCTGGCGTCTGATCATGTCCTGTTGCTGGAACTGGCGATCTTGGGGGAAATCCGGGAAATCCCTGAGGTTCTTTTTCAACGAAGATATCATCCGGGAATCTCGACCAACGTTAACCGTACTGAGGCTGAGTTCCAGGAATGGTGGGACCCGTCACAGAAGCCCAAAGGTCGTTTCTTTCCGCGAATGAAGCTCGCGTTGCTGCCGCGAACCAGGCTTCTTCGGGAATTTAGCCGCTCGGTCGGACGAATGCCTTTATCACCGAAGGAGCGGCTTCTCTGCTTCTTTACTGCATGGTCCATTTGGTTTTCGCGGGAATCGCTCCGATTGCGTGTGGAATATGTATCCAGATTACAACACAAGCTTAAAAAGGCGTTGGTGGGTTCCTCGGCGCGACAGAAGCAAGCTTGATCTTGTCGGGAGAAATAAGGAACACAGTGAGAATCACTTTCCGATCCCTTCATGAAAATATTGCTCGACCTCTCCAAGTGCTTGACTCTCTTGTCGAAATCTACAAAAGTTACTCTGGTTTCAATACAGCATGAATAAAGATCTCAATTTACACGCGGACGAGTGGGTCGAAGTTCGCAGCAAGGAGGAGATTCTGCAGACTTTGGAGAAGAAAGGACAGTTGGAGAATCTGCCCTTCATGCCGCAGATGTTTAATTACTGTGGCAAAAGGCTGCGCGTGTACAAACGGGCCCACAAAACCTGCGACACGGTTACCCTCACTGGCGGGCGACAGATGGCGAACGCAGTTCATCTGGAGGGGATTCGATGTGATGGTGAGGCATACGCAGGCTGCCAAGCCGGGTGTCTGATCTTTTGGAAAGACGCGTGGCTGAAACGAGTCACCCACAACGGAAAATCGGAAGAGTCCTCGCAGCAGGAATCACAGTCGGGGCATCACCGCCCCAATGCAACCACATGCACGGAAGCGGACGTGCTGGCAGGGACGCGCGCAAAGCATGAGAAAGACTCTGATGAGCCGAGACATGTCTGCCAGATAACTCAACTGCCTTCCGCAACGATCCACTTGCCAATGTCGAGAATCTCGCAGTATCTGGAAGACTATACTTCAGGCAACGTAACATTAAACCGGATGTTTCGAGGATTTGTTTATGCCGGCTATTACCGGCTTTCTGAAGCAGGGATCGGACTTGGTGCGTTTATGCGCTGGCTCTACGATAGATTTCAGACGCTCTGGGGCGGCGTTCCTTTTCCAAGGAAAAGAGGAACGATTCCAGCCGGTCAGCGTACTCCCGAGTGTACGCTCAACCTTCAGTCGGGCGAACTCGTCAGGGTAAAACGCTACAAGGAGATTCTTGCGACTCTCGATACGGCGAACAGGAACCGAGGCCTGCTTTTCGATGCCGAGATGGTACCTTATTGCGGCGAAGTTCACCGGGTCTTTAGATGTGTGCACAAGATTCTCGATGAAAAGACGGGAAAACTAATGACGTTTAAGAATCCCTGCATTGTGCTCGAAGGTGTTGTCTGCCAGTCCAGATACACCGACTGCAAGTACTGCCCGTTGTTCTGCCCGCGTGCCATCTATTCCTACTGGCGGGAGATCTGGCTGGAAAGGGTCAATAAAAACAACCTCGGTGTGGCGGAAGCAAAAGCGGATGAGGTCGCCTGTTGATGAATCAACACGACCAATCGACACGACGGCACCGCATCCAAGGAAGCGTGCCTTGGCCTCGTGCTCGCCAAAATCAGACTCTGCCTCCCGACGACGGCAAGAACCATTTCAAGGAACAACCCACTTCACGAAGAATCTATGCGAATATTTCTTACAGGCAATGATGGCTATCTGGGGTCTTTGCTGACGCCCGAATTGTTAAAGCGAGGCTATGAAGTGATCGGCCTGGACACCGGCTTTTACAAAGAGGGTACTTTGTATCGGAGCGGGCCGATGACGGCGCTGACGTTGGTCAAAGACCTCCGGCAGATGACCGCAAAGGATTTGAAAGGGGTCGATGGGATCGTCCACATGGCGGAGTTATCCAACGATCCCGCTGGCCAGTTGTCACCGCAGAACACTTATGAGATCAACCATAAAGGCTCGGTTCGGCTGGCCGAGCTCGCCCGCGAGGCGGGGGTGCAGCGTTTCGTTTACATGTCGTCCTGCAGTGTTTACGGAGTGTCCGATCAGGAATTCGTGGACGAGGAATCTCCCGTAAAGCCGCAGACGGCTTACGCGGAGTGCAAAACGCTCGTTGAACGCGACGTGAAACTAATGGCTGATGACCGCTTCTCTCCAACGTTTATGCGCAACGCCACCGCCTACGGCGCGTCACCACGGATGCGGTTTGATATCGTGTTGAACAATCTTGCCGGGCTTGCCTGGACCGAGAAAGAAATCCGGATGACCAGTGACGGAACGCCCTGGCGGCCGCTGGTTCACGGCCTGGATATTGGTCGGGCCATCATCGCAGTGCTGGAGGCCCCGCGTGAAGTGGTGCATAATCAGGTCTTCAACGTGGGCGATACCGCTCACAACTATCGCGTCCGGGAGGTTGCCGAAATTGTGGCCGAAGTCTTTATTGGTTGTAAGGTAACCTTCGGCCCGGCCAGCGCGGACAACCGCAGTTACCGGGTCTCTTTTGAGAAAATCCGAAAACATCTGCCTGCATTCACCTGCGCTTGGGACGCGCGGCGGGGCGCACAACAACTTTACGAACTGTTTAAGAAAATCGACATGCCGCCGGAGGTGTTCAAACACCGGACCTTCACGNNGCCTCAAGCAACTTGAATATCTGATCCGCACGAAGCAAATTGACGAGCAATTCTTTTGGAAGGAGTGAAGCCTTTCACCCTGTCAACTTGATATTGACGGGCGTGCGCGTTCCGTAGCTCCTCCTGCTCCGCCCCGTCCGGAGCATGGAAGCGGATTCTGTTTAACTTGGGTAATCAAACGGGCGCATCCTGACACTGCCCCCGATTAGCATGGCAGCCAGAGTTCATCCCAATGGCGATTGTGTCTTGCTTCGGTCAGCGCGCTGAGGTGGCGCATGCCTTT
>PLJQ01000007.1:8900-12091 GCA_003140275.1 Limisphaerales bacterium | reverse complement strand
TGCGGCGGTTAAGCCGTGGAAGTGGAAAAGTGACGGGCGTCGGCCCCTACATACCATGTATGTAGGCCGTAGAAAGTTGTGATCGGTGACATTATTCATCCCACTCACGACTTCTTGGAAACAGTTCTCCGCGAATACTTTCTCCGGGGCGTCGGCTATCGCGTCTATCTAAGCTGGTCGAACAATTGTCCTTTTCGAGCTATGTCCCTAGATTCAGCCAAGCTCTCGTAAGCCTTCCAGGGCCTGCCTGTGGACGCGTATCCGATTGCCAACTTGCGAAGGCCACGAGCATAGAATCCGGGACTTGCGCTTTTCTCCTTTTCCATCAAAGCCGCACCCTTTTCAAGGAGTTCGCGGCCTTTGAACAGTCTCATTTGCCGAAGATAGGCGAAGCCCAATTCCGACATCGACTCTCCGATTTGTCCATCCGCCGCATTCTCGATATGACGGCGGCGCAGAGCCTCTTCGTAGTCCTCCACTGCGCGCGTGGTTTGCCCCAATCGGAGAAAAAAGCTTCCACGCATTTGGGCAAGATTGGCGCTCAGTCCCCCTCGTTCCTGAATAGTCTGATTCAAGTGAGCCAACCCATCCTCGAAGATGGCTCTCCGCTGATGAGGAGAAGGCATCAGTTTTGCGGTCGAATAAAGTCCACTTGCCAAACTCACTGGATGTTCGACTTGTTCCGGAAGATGCGTAAGAGCAGCACGTTTGCGCAGTATCTTCCGCACATCTGCAACGCTGTAGAGAGCTGCGAGTTGGCCTAAGAATGTGTATCCATGCAAGCCGTACCAGGCGGCACCGGATGCCCAATTCGTGAGCGCTCGGTCCCAAAGCAAAAGGAACTCGGTTGGGCAATCATCTCCAATTTGTATTGCCATCAATTCGCGAATCGCGATCCAAAGACGGGCGAGTTTGGTTTCTGTACGAGCAACGTCTCTGGCCTTACCCAGCAGGCTCTCCACGAGTTCTTTATTAGGATTTGAGCCTCGTGGTTCGTATATGCCATCAAGGAAAAATATTTCCCGTTGGCCTGGGAGTCGCCCTGACCGAATGCCGCGAACAGCATACATTTTTGCCAACAGCCATCCTCCGACGCGCCTGCGAAACGAAGGCATCCAGGTTGGAATAATGGAACGCGCAACAGGAGCAGACTGTAAGACGCTACGGATACCTCGAAGTATTTCCGCCTCGCCAAGTGGCCCGTGCCAGTTCTCGGTTGGCAACGCGAACCGCAGCATTTCGAGCAAAGCAAGGAGCCGTGGCCCTGGGTCAAATCCTTTTGCTTCGAAAACCTCAATGGGCTTTCCGAGAAGGGCTGCCAAGACGAGTTCAGCTTCAAAGAAAGAGACCGCCGTCGTCTTTTCGTCGATCACAACACTCGTACCGTCCTCATCGTCACCGCGGCGGTCGCCTCCAAGAAGGCAGATAAAAGTGTCACAACCGCGGACATGTTCCCAAAGGGAGTCCACAATTTCTAAATGTTCCATCGGTGGCTTTAGGTCGCGGCGAAACTCCTCGGCTATCCAGACTGTCCGGCCAGCTTCTTTACCGAGTTCGAATGCTTTGTATCGAAGAGAGGACTTGTCGGAACTTCCGTCCGGTAACCAGCCGCCAAATTCGCGCGTGAACGAACTTAAGAACACATACGCCTTAGGCGTTTTTGGCAGAACGTCCGCGTCATCTGTAGCACCCTTTTTCATCACTGACGGAGCCAGGTTTCGAAATAAACGAGTTTCGGTGGATCCGTGAGCCAGACAATCCACTTATCGTTGAGGATTTCAACTCGCGGGTAAATCTCCAGATACTCGTTGTGCTGGAAGTTCCCGGTCGATTGCGCCACAGGAAATGCTGCGATGTGTTCCATCCCCTTCTTGGAGTCTGCATATCCGAGCTCCCAAGGGACCCAGCGTGAGTCCTTCGAATTCTCAGTCACGAGCACAAGAAACTTTTTTTGCTGCTGAATCTTCTCCTTGATCTTCTTCGCCGTTTCCCCGGAAATAACCTCCGGCATACCTGTGTCGAGCCAATCAACGTAAACCTTCACGCCGTGGCTCCGCAGAAACGCTATCGCTGGCTCAATCAACTCACGATCCTTGTGGCTGTGGCTGAGAAAGACTGTTGTTTCTGATTCCCAAGAATAGGTTGCACTGGCCTTCGCTTGAAGCGGCCCGATATACTCACTCGCGACATTGAAGCCACGCTCGTATCCGCTCAACTGTGCTCTGGTGACGAAGGACATAAGAACTACCGACCGGAGTTACGCGCAGCCTCCTCTATCCAATCGGACAAGTTTTCGCGTCCGCCGTCGTCTATCCAGTCATAAGTCTTGAAAATGTCGGAGAGCGGCTGCTTGCTTTTGACGCCAAGAAATCCGAACCACGGGTCGTCTGCGGTGACGACAACATCATCCAAAGGGTTTCTTCCCTGCCGCGATGTTCGGCCTCTCCTGTCTTTGACACCATGGATGTAAATACCGACGAGGCCTTTGCCACGATAGCAACTTTGTTCAATTTCGTAGCGAACGTAACGGCGCTCCGCTGTGTACCGTCCAATCAGCACGACAGTCACGCCAGTTCCATTGAGCTCGCGGTCGATCCATTTCTTGACGGCTGCGTGGCCTTTGCTTTGGACAGACTCCCAAGCGGCGGCATCGAGAAACGTATTGGTTTGACCCTTTCGCAGTAGCCAACTGTTGCGCACCTGTGCTACGCGCCAGCTATCATGTTGATGATGAAAACTAAAAAATACTCTTCGCGCCATGCAACGATCCTTCCGCGCTGTTTCGTGACTTACAGCAGTTCTCGCTCACCTGCTAAAATCGGTTTCGGGTGGCAATCGCGTCTTCGACCCAAGCAGCAAGATTTGAACTGATATAACTGTAAACGTCAGTGCTTTGCCAGTAGGGCGGGTCGTAAGCTTTGACGAGACTCGATAGCTTGGAGTTATCCCGCTTCATCGTAAAACCATCAAAGGGATTCGGGCCTTTTACCGACTGCTGACCGTTTCTGTCTTTGAGTCCATGGATATAGAAGCCAATTACTCCCTTCCCGTCATTCCAAGACTTCTCAATCTCGTAGTTGATCCACTTGCGACCGGCGGTTGCCGAACCGATTAAGACAATAGTGCATCCACGTCCCGCGAGTTGGTCATCAATCCATCGTTGAATTGCAGTGTCAGCGGACACCACGAAC
>PLJQ01000007.1:0-8893 GCA_003140275.1 Limisphaerales bacterium | reverse complement strand
GTTTTAAAGTGACCGGTGACAATTGCAGCGTCTCCGCCCTTTTTGACGGTTTCCCAGTCGTTGTCGGATGTGGGCGGGTTCCCCTCAATCGCGCGGATATTGCGAACTTGAGAAGCGCGCCAATTGTCAGCGTCGAAATGAAAGCTGAAGAATGCTCGTCTTGCCATATCGTCGCTTTGGTTGTCTTTCTATGTGTTCACCATCGGCGGATTTCAACCATAATGTCTGCCCTGTGGCAATTCAAAATGTCCTCATTGGATGCATCAACCGAGGCTTTAGCTATCGCATAGAACTTGGACCAACCGCTGGGTGAGTCCTGTATATGAGCGTGATTCCTCGATCTCTTGGGTGAACTGTGCGAAAGGCTCACCGTATTGGGCAAGCTTACCGTGAGCCAGTTTGCGCGCAGCACCACCGGGAGCGCCGAAGAAAAACAGGTGGCAGGCCGGATTGATCTCGATACATGCTCGGGCTTCGTCCTCGATGCCCTCCATACCTGCGATAAAAAAAGCTCCTGTCGGGCGGCACTCGTCGAGCATGCGCTTCCGCATTATTGCGAGACTAGCGTCTGCCGACCCTGAAACCAAAGTTGAACTGGAAGTGAACTGCGGAGCTTTATCGGCAGCCGGTGTCCAACGCAACTCTCCGAGGCACCATTCGAACAACCGTTGCGTCGATTCCGGAAGATGATTCTCAAATACTCGGGATTGATAAACGACGACGGGAAGCTTGTGCGTCTCGGCCAGTTGTCTGCGCTCAGCCATGTCCGATGGGAGATATTCTTCGGCGACCATGAGAACCAAAGGGGAGATGGTTGGATGTCCGCCGAAAACCAAGCGACCATTCGCCGCGAGGACTGCCCTGACGACTGCGACTACCGCCTGCGATATTTCGTCAGGATCTGCTGTCTTGTAGTATTCCGGCGCGCGCTCGATGCTGGGAAAACTCGCAGACAGAAATACAAATCTGTGATTGAGGTCTTTCCTACACCGCACTTGGAGTTGTGGCTTTCGTTCTGTAGGCATATTCTCAGGATGAGGAAGTGAGTGTGTCCACTAACTCTACAATTTTGTCTGCCGATTCAATACCAAGTTTGCGTCCAGAAACAGCCCAATCGAGCAAAGTGCGCCGGTCACCATGGTATTGAGCCGTCGAGTGGATCAACCATGAGAACTCAAGCGGGCCGCGATTGTAGCCGCTGGCGTGCGTATCCAAGTAGAACAAATCCGGTATTTCGGGCGGTCTGGGAGTCACTGAAATGAGACGATGGCCCGTGGATTTTTCGACAACTAATGTCCAATCTGTCAATTGGGTAAAAGGGAGTTTGTTGCGTCGAAGCTCTTGAATAATGCTCCCCAACATGTCTCGCCTTCGCCGGAGCATTGCCGCCGCGTGCCTCTGTTCGACCAAGGTAGCCAAGTGCGGGAAAAACTCGTCCTTCAAAACCGTTTGGCCGTCTCTCAGCTTCAAGTCACTGTCGCAGAGATAGTGCCGATACTTTTCGAAAATCCCATCGACAAAACGATTCTGTGTCTTGGTCGCTGGCCAAGTAACTGCCAAAAAGCCAAGCTGATGCTTTCGCGCATAGTTCACCTCATGCAGAACCCACCTCGACTCTCTTGCCTCAGGAGATTCAATCAAAAGGACGAAGGCTTTGTCTCCAAGGCGGTCAGTAAGACGCTCTTGGAAGTTCTCGGCAGGGTCAATGCCGAAGCGGTCTAGGAAAACGTCGAAGCCCGCCTTCGTTAACTCTTCCCAAATCTGTTCACCCATCAGGAGTGCATCCGCACGACGATAGCTTACGAAGATCCTGCGTTGTTTCTCCGTTAGTCCTAGAATTCGAAGAAGCCACGCGGAAACTCTCGGACCGGCACTCGCGGATTCCCAAGTCAAAGCATTTATTGGATGCAGCGCTTCTGGCACGACCGCACTGAACGACTCACCGTGCGGAACAATAGGAAGAATCGGAATGTTGGCGGCAATAAGCTCATTCACGAGATTCACCACGTCCGCGTCGGCCTTGGCTTTCACGCTTCCAATTAATAGTGCGACCGAGGGCACTTCTTTTTTAACATTGTCAAGCCGGGGGTTGTGGAGAATCTCCACGCGGTCATTGTCAATCGACAATGAGGTCAAATCAGCCATGATCTGCTGTTGAGTCGCACGCGCGATTTCTGCAAAATCGACGTAGAGAAACAAGAGTTGGTAGTACGTGGGCATGTTGAATGTCATTTCAACAGGTTTTTCAGATTTTCCCAGTTCCACGCGTAAAGGCGTCCAGCGTCGGGAAGCGACGCGTATTCGCCGTCACGGTAACCAATGATCTGAACAATCCGAACACCTTCATCTCGCGCTATTCGGACTTCTCGCAAGACGCCCTGTGAGTCGTGTGTAGCGGGACTAACCATAACGATTATCAAATCGTACGTAAAGATTTCATTTTGTGGAACCCTCCTAATCGCATTTACCCACGATAAAATAATAGTACTTCCGTAACCATCAATATTATTACAATCAAAAATCCATAAAGCCTTCCCCAGGGAAAGCCGCTCGCACACCCAACCTTCTTTTTAAGAAAATCTATATGCGTGCTATCTCTCAGCATAATGAGAGAAAGCAAAATGGATATAACTATGCCCAGAATCAAAACAGCATCTTTCAGATCGGGTTCATTAATCTTATACCAACCAATCAAGATGGCAGAATGAAGCGCAGTCGCAGTCTGCAAGCGTCCCCAAAATAATTTACTCTGTTCTGCCCACAATTTTTCATATTCAATTTTTTCGGAAGGCTTTTCTTTCTCCTGACCCGGATAAATGTGATACGTATCGAACATTCTTGGTATCTGTGACTTGTATGTTTTCCACTCAATCTTGTCAACTGATAGCGGTGATAGCGTCCCGATCCAAATCCAGACAATCACTGGAGCTCCTGCGCAACGACTCATGAACACGCCAAACACAGTGCTAGTCGTTGATGGAAATTCGCAAAACGGCGTACAGTATACTTAGAGAGTAGCAAGTCGCCGGCACTTTCGCTTACTCATTTGCTCATTTCATCAATCTAAAATCTTGGGGTATTTTGACCGGACGAGGCAAACTGTGACAAGTTCCAATACAGCCTGCCAAATAGTCTTGCGCAGAAGCATCCAGCGTGACTTCATCAATATCAAGATGGGACGCCAAAATAGATGGCTAAGATCGTAAGTCGGTCGGGGTGCTTTTTTGACTAGTAAGAGAAAGTTAGTGTGAGAAATTTTAACCAAGGATTCATAATGATGGCGTGTGCGATAATTACTCCGCTTTTAGCGTCAATTTACTTAATCTATCAAATCCACAAACGCGACCTGCGAAGCTGGCAACACTACGCTTGTCTGACCTCATTTGTTTTTTTGATTTCGATCCTATTCTTGATTTGTCAGCGGACACCACGAACCNNGGTCGAATTGAACCAGCCAGTCAAATCGCGTAAGTTCACTTTTTCATTCCAAAAATCTCCCGTAACGCTCTGCTAAGGAGCTTTTTGGAATGAAAAAGCTCATTTCGTCTATGCAGAGTCGGTGGCTGGTTCAATTCGACCTTTCGTGGCTGGTTTTGAAGTGACCGGTGACATGATTGGTTCAGACAAGGTTCAAAGTTTCGATGTGGCAGGCAACAGCGTCAAACTAGTCGACCAAAAATTGGGACAAGTAATAGCGCTTACCGAGCAAAATAAATTGATGGCAAAAGGGACAGTGGTTTTGGTAAACCGAGCAACGAGTAGTTTGATAGGTGGCGTGTCTTACGACAACACGGCAGCCCATCAGAGTGAAATAAATCTTCTAAAGGCGGCAGGACTTTCAGATTCGGAGATAGAAAAGTTTTTCGACGAGGCTAAACAAACTGGAATAAAAACCAACTCTCCATAGCCATGGCTCTCATCAAATGTCACGAATGCAGCGGACAGATCAGTGACCATGCGGGGAATTGTCCTCATTGCGGCGCGCCAGTCGTCGCCACTATTAAACGGCGACAGAAGGCAGCACTCAGGGAACTGTACATCCGATTCGCCTTTGCCGCTGTGATTATCATCATCGTTTGGATTGTTTTGCATCGCCTCAAAAATCAAGTGTTAACTCCGGGGAAGACAATGCAGCGAAAGCAACAATTACATTGGACAAGTCCGACTTTTGTCGTAAGCGGCAAATCTCGGCGTCTGTTTGGCGATGTTTCCTTCGCGTATTCTGGTGCATATATGGCAAGAAGTTTATACAAGTGGGTGTTTCGGGATGTGACGGATTTTTTGCAGCATAGAGGATTTTGCTTTTTTGAGTATGTAGCCGGTGTGGGCCAAGTGTGGATGAATTTCCACGAAAACGGTGAGCCGAATAGGATGGTCGAAGTTAAATTTGTGCGCACGTTCTACAAACCAAAGGCGCTCAAAAAAATGATTCGTCAGTCGGGAATCCCCGAAGAAGAATGGTTTAAGTGGGGCAACTCCTGAAGTTCCCTTACCTTGACTCAAACTTGCCCCTGATCGATACGTTATTCTTTCTGACCAATTACAAGCAACACCCCATTGGTCGGCGCGAGAGGGTTTTTATTTCCACCTCCGGCTATTATTAAGCAAACCATCAATAAGAGCTTTTGCCGGAGTTGGTGGTGGCTTGTTCCAATCAACACCATCACCCGTTGCAATGAGAATTCCCGTCGATCCATCAATAGGAACGTATGAAAAAACCGGCAGTTTCTTTTCTTTAGCGCGCCTCACTTCTTCATCTTCCCTGATCGGCGTGTCTGACGGTATGGGCTTTTCGTTTCCTATCGTTTTCCAGCCGGCACGGACAAGTGCAAACGACAACTCCCGAGCGAAGTTTTTCGCTTCGGGGTCGTTTGGAATGTGCCAGATTTCAACCATTCCCAGTGGATTAGTTTTCAGCAGGTCACTTAGACCTTGACCGTTTAATTCGCACAAAGACAACTTCAACCCTCTTGGGCCGGTAGCGATTTGCAACTGCCGTAGCTGCAACTCAATTTTTGCGCGGGCTAATTCGTTGCTTGAGGATTTCCTAACAGCCTCTGCCGCAAGCTTGTTTGCAGTAGCCGCCTTTCCATTGAACTCTGCGGACTCCCGCAACACGGCTGGAATAGCTATCAATTCCAGCCCCACGCCAAGGGCGACAAGTGTAACAAAGGCCCTTTCAAGAAGTTGTTCCTTTACCTCGGATATCTTTCTGCCACGAATCTTTAGCCGCACTAGGGTAGGTCTGCTTTTGCGATCAACCCAAGCCAACACCTTCCAGAACGGTCCAGCGGACTTCCCGATGCCCTCAACATGCAATGTTAGCTTATTAAGCAAAATCCATAATTCACCTCCACAGCCTATGGCAACTAACATTGCTCCAAATAATTCCCACCAGCCCCAAAATCCAAACCAGGAAAATATCCGATTAAAAGCATTTGAAATATCCATGTTGCTGTCAGAATAACAGCATTGCCGAGATCGGCAAACTCTCACTCCTTCAGCGAAATTTCATCGGCGGTATTATGATTCCGAAAACCAGATAGGGCGGACAAATCCGGCAACTGGCCGGCGTTGTTTAACTTTGCTAAACTGTCCAGAATGTGGTCCCAAGTTCGAGGTATATCCTGATGAGGGCCACAAACTTTGCCATTTCCGGCAAGAAATCCCTCCTTGAAGGCTTAAACCAAAAGGCTTTTTTGGAAGCATCATTTTCGAGGTAAACACTTCGCATTGGAAAAACAGGTAAACAGTAAACACTTGTACTGGGTTCTAAATTATGGCAATGTCAGTCAGTGGCAAAAAAAGATTCAGCAAAGCCACTGACTAGAAAGCAAAAGCAGCAGTGGGATCATATTATTGAGACGCTTCAGGAATATTTAACCACTGCAGAGGGGTTGGCACTGTACGAGCGGATGGAGAACCTTTTCGCTAGGATACATCGATCCAAACAGGAGCTGCCCAAACTCACGATCCAGGAAGAACGCGCTCTGAATTTTATCCGGAGAAAACTCAACCAAGGTCGTTCACCTTCGGTCAGAGAAATTGGCCGTGCGCTGGGCTTACGCTCCTCCAGATCTGCATTTAGAATCATTCAGCGGCTCATTGCCAAACAGCAGATCGAGCGGAGCAGCGCTAGACAACGACATTTGCTAATAAAAATATAAGGCGGTATTCTGTCTATATGCGCAAGGGAAACGTTGAAGCACTCATCAAAAATGCCGAGGAAGAACTCGTAGCAATTCGAGCGGAATATGATCGGTCACTTAGACAGCGCGAAATAGACGTTAATCTTAGAATCGATATAAAAAAATTATGCGAGAGTCTAAGGTCGTCGCTCGATTACGTAGCGCATGACATTCGTGAGAAGCATTGCCCGAGTGCCAAGCCGAATGATCGATTTTATTTTCCCATTCTTCCTGACGCAGCTTCCTTCAAGAAAAAAGTTGCGACATGGTTTCCGGGGCTACAAGCAAATGATCCTCGCGTTTGGAATGCTTTGGAGTCGATTCAACCGTATCAGACTGGTTTCGACTGGCTAGGTTTATTCAATCGTCTGAACAATGAAAACAAACACGGCGATCTTGTTGAACAAACCCGCACGGAAACGCACCGGGTTAATGTCACCATGCAGGATGGTGGGAGCGTTTCTTGGGATCCAGCTGGGGTCAAATTTGGGGCAGGTGTTTTTGTTGGAGGAGTTCCTGTAGATCCTTCGACTCAAATGCCAGTCCCGCACCCGAGTCAAACTGTGGAGAAAATGATCTGGGTAGATTTTCGTTTCAAAGGGATAGACGTTTCCGCAATCGATCTTATCTCTCGTTCAGTAAGTGGAGTGAAGACTATCGTTACACAAATATATTCCATCCTTTGATTACTTGACTAAAGCGGCAACCTTTCACTCCTTCAACGAAATCTCCTGACTGGTATCCTTATTTTGAAATCCAGATAGGACAGAAAGATCGGGCAATTGACCGAGCGTATTTAACTGTGCAAGGTGATCAAGAATTCGGTCCCACGTTCGAGGTATGTCCTGATGTGGGCCACAATGGTCGGTTTGAACACGGTTTGCAATCTCCCGAAACGGAATTGAAGGCTTCAAATCTACCTTTTTTCCGTCCACCTGCCGGTTCGAGGTGAATATATTCACCATCTCACGTTTTTCTTCGGGAAATGCCATTTGGTGGCTCATCCAAACGCTCCCAGCCAGTTCGAGGAATTTTTCCAACTGGTCTGGCCCTGAGCCTTTATTGCGGGTTAGATTCGTCAGGCTTTCTTCAACGGATTTTTGATCGAGCAACAGGCTCTTTTTTCTTTCCTCAAACATTGTTTTGTCGAGAGTTTGATCGAGATAAGCATCGGTCAAACGATTGAGCCGGTCTTTGATCTGGCCTAGTCTCAGGGTGAGACTTCGGGTTTCTTCCTCCTGCCGGGTCGTCCAAGTCTCCCTCAGTTTCTTAATCCGCGCCTTGAAATACTCCTTTTCTTTTTCATTGAAACGGATTCGCTTAAACAATTGCTCGACTTGGGCCCCGACAGCCTCCTCGCGGACAGAAGTCGTTGGGCATAGTTTACTGTGGCAGCGATAATACACATGACTTTTTTGCCGCTCGCCGATGAGAGAGTAGTGGCAGGTGTTGCAGGAAAGCATTCGGCGAAACTGGAAAATGTGCCGTTGGCTGTGAGTATTGGTTTTGCCGGTGAGCACTCCCCGCACACGATCAAAGACCGTCTTGCCGATGAGAGGTTCGTGAATGCCGACGAAAGTTTCGCCAGTCTTGTGGATTTGGATTAGGCCGAAATAGAAGGAGTTGTTGAGTAAAGTTGATAGGCCATTTTTGGTCACTCGACCGCCATTGCGGTTACGCAAGCCGAGCCGATGAAGTTCTTCGCCTAAAGTACCAAAGTTGAAACGGGCGCTGCCATACAACTCAAACGCCTTTCTCACTAATGGCCCCATGACAGGATCAATGATCTTCGCCTTAGCCTTTCCTTGATCTAAATATCCCACGGGTGCGCGAAGTGGGTAAAGTCCCTGCTTCAAGCGTCCGTAAAATCCTTTGCGGGTTTCTTCCCGAAGGTTCCTGATATAGTCGGTAGCCACGACTGCCTGGATGTCTGCCGAGAGTCGCCCGCCTCTGGATTGGAGATCAAGGCTCTCGGTCACGAAGTGGACCTCAATACCTGAGTCTGATAGCTCAGCGATGGCAGCCCAGTCTTTGAGATTGCGCGCACCGCGATCCAGTTTGTGCAGAATTATTCCCTGGGCTTTCCCACTGCGAAGAAGTTTAAGGGCTTGGTTGAAGATGGGGCGCCCCTGCTTGGCAGCGGTCTCCATTTCTTCAAGCCAAACCGTGATTTCAAACTGATTCCGCTCGGCAAAACGCAAAATGGCATCGCGCTGTTCTTGCAGCGACACTCCTTTCGTTCCTTGCTTTACGGTGGATACACGTATGTACCCAATATATTCTCTCATGCTGGTGGATGGTGCTTAGATTGAAGACTTCGACCCTGGCTATCTCTAGTATAACGTACCCTTGTTCGGTGCCAATGGGTCGGCCTGTGGATAAGTTTGTGATTCAATGCGCTCAAAAATCCGCAACGCAAGTGCGAGGTATCGGTCAAGATTGTCTTCTGCTTCCGCGAGTTCAGTTTCCGTAAGTTGAGGATACAAGTCGCGAATTGAAGGAATGGGGTTTTTGTCCACGCGCTTGAGCATAACGCTGTGGCTTCCCACTCCCAAGACACCAGGACTTGTCTGATGCGACATGTCGCACTTTGACTTAATTCGTGCGGTGTGCTGTAATACACCGTCCACCATGCCACTCGGCTTGGTGGTTTTAGTTGCCGTTTCCGGCAAAAACTCCCTTCTTGGGCAATTTCGGTAATCCGA
>PLJQ01000426.1 GCA_003140275.1 Limisphaerales bacterium | reverse complement strand
TTCGACCTTTCGTGGCTGGTTTTGAAGCGACCGGTGACAAAGCCAAATCCAACTTGCAGCCCTCCCCATAGCGCTTGTCCCCAATATACGTTCCCAAACGGATCAATGTAAGTTATCGGTGCGTTTCCGCAAAAACCATAAAGATTCTTCCCTCCCAGTTCGGCGATGGGATCGCGGCTTGGCCAGCGGCCAGTCGAGGGAACGTAAACACGATACTCATACAGCACTAGATCCGTCGTGTTATCCGTACGCTTGGTTGAAAAACGGAATGGATTCTCTTTAGCCACCAGTCCTGTCGCACAGATGCTCTGCCCAAAGGGATCGTATTCATAGTTTGCGCTGAGAATAGTGGCCGTGTGCAAGCACCCCGCCCTCTCTCCCGGGAGAGGGTGAAATTTCGCCGGTTGCGTGGCAATGCGCACGCCATGGAAAAGAAGTCCAGCAGTAGGTGACGCCAAAGAGAGACGAGAAAATTTTCAAACGCGTGCATTAATACTTTCTCCTCTCCTGGGGGAGAGGAGCAAGGTGAGGGCGAGCCTAAAAACAACCGTCATCATTGGGGGTGTATATCTGACAAGTACCCCCCGGTTACTGGCCGGTGTAAAAGTCTTTCTGTAATTTGTTCTTCCCTCCGTTCAGCCCCCTTCGGGGGCGGCGGAGCGAAGGCGAGCGTAGCGAGCCGAGCGCAGCCGCCCCCCGAAGGGGGCTGCCTCCGCCAAAAACTGGTCGAGGGCGGGCCATAATGGTTTCCTGTTGGGGTGTATCCAAACACAACCAACGCAAAACCAAAATGACCCACCCCACCAATCCTGAACTTTTGAACACCGTGCTGCAACTGCTCTCTGACCAAGGCCCGGAAGGCTTTGCTGTTGTGGCCCAGAGCCTCTTGCGCGAACCGCTCCGGGTAGCCGCACTGCTTGGCGCGCTCAGCCCATGCGTATCGGTACGAGTGCAGCGACACGCCCTTGATTCCAAGGCCCTCGCACCGCTGCTTGAACTCCGTGGCGCGGTCACCAACGCGAACCGATTGCAGGTAGGGGAACAACGGGCCGATTACCGGAAGGCGACGCAAAATCGCCTCAATGTCCTCGCCAAAGTGAATCATCGCGAGACTGCCGGTTTTTTGACGCGCGTAGGCGATGGTTTGGTTGGGCCAGTCCACGTCCTCCGCCTTGAGGTTGGCAATGTCACTCTGCGACCCGCCAAGATGCCAGCACAGCTCGTAAAAGTTGCGGCGTTCCGGGTTCTTCTCCCGCTCAATGATGAGCTGGTGTTCCTCGGCGGTGATGGCGCGCTTTGGCTGGAAACGAACTTCCGGCCACAGACGCTTGGGAATGAGCGGCCAGGGAAGCCAGTTCATCGAAAGACAAAAGTTGTGAAGTTTCCGCAGATGGACATTGGTGCTGACCGTGCCCACCTTGAGGCAGGCAAGAAGTTGCTCCGCCTGAGTCTCGATGATGACGCGATCTCGAATCCCATCCAATGCAGTCTCCTTTGCGGCCCGGCGCCAGCGATCCTTGGTTGAACTAGTCTTTGACTCCACAATCGCATCAAGCGCGTTTTGCCAGGTTCGGGTGGAGACGCCGGAATCAGTGCCGGTAAGATACGCTTTTGCGATGTGAAGATTCAGTTGCGGCTGACGGACGGATTCGTTGCGCGCATTAAGCAACGTCGTGGCCTCGGCGCGGTCGCGTGTGCCGAGGCTTTCCTGTTTGCCCGTTTGGGAATCGTGGATGTAGAACACACCGCCCATCGTTCGGCGGTAAAGTCGGAATCGGTTTTTCATGGCTCGAACTTTCTGGTTCGAGCCTGCCAAACGAGGTCCAGTGACGGGTGTATCAGTTACACCGAACGCACAGCCAATTGCGTTTCAGCAAGTCGTGCCTGAGTACTTTCAGACTTTTGTCGGGTTGTTCCCGAGTCAAAAAGTTGCTGGCACTTTTGCTGGCACTTGGGGTCTGTGAATTTGTAACTCCTTCTCCAAATATAGTTTGGAGTTGGAGGCGAGGGTCGGAATCGGGCGGCTCATGCCCTGTTTTCGGTATCAAATTAAGTGGTTTCCCCAGCAAATGCAAGTAACTCTTGCACTGCTCGAACAAACAATTACTAACCCCTCTACTGAAACTTTCACTGAAGGTTTTCGAGTTCATTCGAGCACGTTCTTAGTTGTCAATCCTCGTCGGGCATCATCACGATGATGGCCGGTTGCGGGTCGTCCATGTCGAGCGGGCCGCAAGAGGCCACAAGCTTGATGAGTTTGGCGGCGCGGTTGTCGTTGCGAACATAGAGCGCAATGGGCAGGCGGTCACAAGCGGGGCGGCTGCGCCGGATGGCAAAGCGGAGCATCCAGACAATATCCCAAAGCCGTCCGGCTTCGTCCTGGCCGGTGACATTGGGCGGCACGGTCACGTAAGCATCGTAAACCGTGCGCGTGAGAAAAACCGGGAATCGGATGCCCGCCTCCTGCGCGGTCTTGGTGACTTCGACTTGGAAGCCGTCGGCCACGGCCTGCGCTCGCGTATAGGCGTACAGGACTTCACCGAAAGGCGACTGGCTGTTGTTCGTGGTCATAGCAAATCTCCTTTCAAGCGGCGAGGGCATCGGCGGCGAAGTAGCTGCCATACCGTTGGCGCGGGTCATACGGCGCGGCTTCAACCGGCACCGTGCCGCACGGATGCTGCCACGACTGGCGGTCGTTGTTCCAATGGAAGCCAAGCTCTGCCAAAGCACCGGTGATTGCGCGGGGCTGTTTCTCGGCAAACCGAATCCAAACCCACTTGCCCACAACCTCGGCCAGTTCAAATAAGCGCGGGGCTTCACTACGGAGCAACGCCAGCAACCTATCCGTGGCCAACCGGCGGTTGGCGCGGCGGCGTTCAAAGTCAATCGGCACCAACTGATTTTCGGCTGTCTTTTCCGTGCTCAACTGTTCGGATCGGCTCTTGAGTCCCTTCAATTGTTGTATTTTCGTTTTCATGGTCTTTTTTTTGTGTGCTCTGCTGTTCGTCTTCGGTCTCTCGCCCTTCACCATCAAAGCCCGCGGAAACAGGGCGGCCAGCGGGAGTAGTCTTCAGAGGGCACCGCTGTCCTGCCCCCTGTTGGAGCGGGCTGGTGAGGGCGAGAGAGCGAAGATGACAGCGAAACCAAAAAGACCTGAAAACACTTCGGCACTGTTCTGACTTCTGGCCGGGAGTGTGAAGCGCAGGGCGCTGGCTTGAGGGTGGCGGGGAAGCCGATTCGCCCGGAGCGCAACACGGACGGCCAGAGGTCAGACTGATATGGTGGGCCGCGACACGAGAACGCCGGAACGCATAGTGAAGGCGTTTTGGTGTCGCGGCGGGGAGAATCCATTTGCCGAATGGAACCAGCCGGCTTTAATCTCGACGCAATAGGCGATGCAAACAGAATCTGTGGCGCAGGTAAGAGGCCGATGGATGCCAGGCGAGGATCAGTTGCTCGGCACCGCTTCTGATGCGGAAGTGGCCCGAAAACTTGGCCGCACGGAAATGTGCGTTTACCAGAGGCGCAGACGGCTAAGAATTCCGGCCACTCGTCATGTGGTACCGTGGACGCCTGAAGAAGACTGCCTTTTGGGAGAACTGCCGGATCAGGAATTAGCGCGAAAGTTTGGACGGTCTGTTATCGCCGTGGCGCATCGGCGGGAGCGGAGAAACATTCCCGCGCCGCCGCGTCCGAATCTAAAGGTGTGGACCGCCGCTGAGGATGCCTTGCTTGGCACGATGATGGATTACGAATTGGCGCGGCGTTTGGGTTGTCGGGCTTACGTGGTCGCCTATCGGCGGAGGCGATCCGGCATTGCGCCATTCGGACGTAAGGCGCGTGCTTGGACTCGCGCAGAGGAAATGCTGTTGGGCGCCATGAGTGACCAGCGGCTTGCTAAACGACTCAAGCGAACGGTCGTCTCAGTAAGCGTCCGTCGCAAAAGGAAAGGTATCCCCATTTTCAAACGCAAGACTCATGTCTGGCGGCGTGAAGATGATAATATCCTGGGCAGTCGTCCTGACGAGCAAATTGCCCTTTTACTCGGCGTCACGGTATTGGCGGTACGGCATCGTCGCGGTCGGTTGGGCATTCGCTTGGGTCGTCGCCGAATTACCGGCTGACAACAGAATGATTGAAGGCGCGGACCAGCCCGGATCGAGCGAAGGGCGTAGAGGAATGAAGCCGCAGCGAGAATCCGGCTGGTCGGCGCCCACCGGGGCCGCGACACGAGAACGCCGGAACGCATAGTGAAAGCGTATTGGTGTCGCGGCGGGGGGACTTGGAGCAAATTATTTTGCAGTTTGTTTGAGCTTTTGCGCCGCCTTGTCCAGTTCGGCTTGAATCCCCTGAATCATTTCTTCTGAGAGATTACTGTCGAAGAAAATCATGCCGTTGTTGTGCCCGTCAACCGGGCGCATTTCGGCACCATCGGCGTTTTCGACCATCAAGGCGAAATTGCGTGGATTTCTCACACCGTTGCCGTTGTGTGTCCTCACTACGTTCACCTGCACCTGGGCGATTGCCAATTGGCGAAAGGCATCCTGATTGTAGCTCATCACCCGCTCAACGTTGGCAATGTGTTGGGCGGATTTGCGTTCAGCGTAATTCTCGAATTTGGCGTACAGGACCAGAGTTATTGCAACCAAAACCGCGAGCATGAGCGTAGAAGTGCCGGCCCAGGCTGTTTTCCAGATATGATAGCTCCACACCCTTTTCGCCTCGGTGGACGCTTCTCTGATTTCCTTCAAGACCGGAAGCACTCGTTTACCCAATTCCTGAGTATGTTCAACAAAGGGCAGGATGATTCCGTCCCGGATGCCTTTTTCCACTTCAGCGTGGATGCCGTCAACGATGGCCTTTGTATTCACCTGTGCGCCGATGTTCTTTACCAGTGTCGCCACTTTTTCAGTCGTTTCATTGCACGCACCCATCGCGTCATGGCAAAGCTGGTCTGTCCTTTCGGCGTGGTTGGTGATGTTCACATTTCGCCGGTCGATGGCCTGAGCCAGCAAGTTGATTTCGTCCCGCAATTTCTGCCAGTTGGCCAGTGAGCCTTGATTCGCTTCAAGGATGGTCTGCGGGATGCGCTCGGCATAGTGGGCGTAAATGTCCAGCACGATGAAAAGTTGGGTGAAAAACTGCGTACTGTCGCCTTCGGCGAAACGATAATAAACTTGCCGGGCCAGCTCCCGCTTTTCAGCGGGATACGCGGCCAGCATTTCCTCGAACAAATCGGGTGCAAGCATAACGGCACTCCTTTCAGGCGATGAGATTTGCTTTCGCACCGCGTTTGGCGGTGGCGGGTTCGCCAATCGGCGGCGCGTTCCGGGGCTTGATGCCGGCAGCTTCCAAGGCGGGCAGAACTTTCGCGGCAATCTGGTCGTACTGGGCAAACAAGGTGCCCAGCCAATCCTGCAAGACTCCCCGCGCCATGATGTCCAAACCGAGACTATCATTGCCGATGGCTTCGTTGAACGGAACGCCGCGCTGGTGGTCGGCTTCCATCTTGGCGAGCCGCAACTTCACAAATTCCGACAGCACCGGGAGCTTGATGGTGGCGGCGTGCAGGTTCAGGAGTTCCCGTTCCAGTTCGCTGCCATCAAACATCCTCGTCTTCGCAGCGCGGGCTGGGTTGCGGACAATGACGTACTCGACCTGGCTGCCGCAGAATTGGCAGACCGCATCGAGGTTGGTCATCACGTCCAGGTCATCGAGCGGAAACACCATGACGGTGATGCCGATATTTTGCGTGTTGGCGATTTCAAAGAAGTGCGTGGCGTGAAGCGCCTTGATTATCAGTCCGTCCAAGTGCGCTCGCGGGTCCACCAACGTCACCGGCGCGGCAGTTGTCTTCCGCAAAATGGAAATGAGTTCATCCAAGTCCTCGGCTTGGCCGTTGAGCGGAACGAGTTTTGTCTGGCCGGGAAACAGCCGGGACAACGTTCGGTTGTCTCCGTCCAGATCAAATCCCTGCCACGGGATGCCGCGCTGGTTGAGCCAGCAGGCCCGCGCTGCGGTTTCGATGCTTTTGCCCACATTTCCTTTGGCCTGCATGGGCAGAATCAGGCGATGCTTTGTTGTTTTCATATATCAAGGTTGAACCGATGTTTTTTGGTTTGTGTTGTTGCTTGTGGAACGGAGAGCGGCTGGCTCTCCACATCTTGAAGGGGATTAATATTGCGTGGCCGGCGGGCGACTGCCCGCTCGCAAAAGCGATGGACCGAACTGAGCGTGATGGCGACGCCATGCTCGTTGAGCCATTTGGCGATTTCGCCGTAAGTCCAATGCTTGCGGCGCAAGGTGAAGATGGCTTCGCGATGTGGCTCAAGTTTGCTGCGCGTTCTGCGCTCCGTCTCGGCTTCGGCTGTTTTTTGCAAATCCATATTTGGAAAGCCTCAATAATTCTGTCGGACGTTCGCGCGAATTTTGCGCGAACTCGCGCCACGCGGCGCGAACCTAAAGCTGTGCTTAGGGAAGATGTCTGACAGAATTATTGGGGCTTTGAACTGTTGCATACGCTGTGTGTCGTCACTGATTCACATTAAAGGCGGGGAAATGGATTGGCTTAATGAGTAGTGGGAGTGTTAGTGGCGGTTAGTGGGAATTGTGTCTTCAAGGGGATGCCAATGAAGAAATTCCATTTACAATGGAGACATGCTGAGAGTGATTGCCAGTCGGAATGCGAAAGAATACTTCGCCCAATCGTTGAGCAAAGAGGATTATTATACCGAGGGTCAGGAAGTCCGTGGCGAATGGCAGGGCGTCGGAGCAGAGAGGTTGGGATTATCAGGGGCTGTGGATCAAGCGGCGTTCGAGGCGCTGTGTGATAACAGGAAACCTGGAACAGATGAACGGCTGACACAACGGAACAAGGGCAATCGGATCGTCGGATATGACTTCAGTTTCCATTGTCCGAAATCGGTGTCGGTGGTTTACGAGTTCACAAAAGACGAGCGAGTATTGGAGGCGTTCGAGGAGTCGGTGAATCAGACGATGCGGGAGGTTGAGACGGAAATCAAAACGCGAGTACGGAAAAAGGGAGCCAACGAGAACCGGACAACGGGCAACATGGTTTGGGCTGAGTTCGTTCACTTCACGGCGCGTCCGGTGAACGGTGTGCCTGATCCGCACCTACACGCGCACTGTTACACTTTCAACACGACCTGGGATGATGTGGAAAAGAAATGGAAGGCGGGACAGTTCCGGGATTTGAAAGCTGACGCGCCTTACTTTGAAGCGGCGTTCCATGCCCGATTCGCAAGGCAACTGGCTGAATTGGGTTATCGGATTGAACGGACAGGCAAAGGTTGGGAACTGGCCGGGGTGCCGCAGCGGGTGGTGTAACAGCCATTCGCGGCGGCGCAGGCACAGGCAAAACCACGATGATGAAAGAAGCGGTCGCCGGGATTGAATCAACTGGACAGAAAGTCTTCACGTTCGCACCGTCGGCGGAAGCGTCACGCGGTGTTTTACGGTCAGAGGCCGGGTTTGCCAACGCTGAAACGGTCGAAGCATTGCTGCAAAACTCGAAACTCCAGGAACAAGTTCGCGGTCAAGTGATTTGGATTGATGAGGCCGGGCTATTGGGTGCTCGTGCGCTGGCGCGTGTGGCCGGGCTCGCAGAAAAGAAAAACTGTCGCGTTGTTCTGTCGGGGGACACCGCGCAACACCGGGCCGTCGAACGCGGAGATGGTAATGCGCGCTACGACATGCAATCGCTGGTGGGTAACGTTGCGAATGAGGTCAATGCCACTGGGAGGAACGCCGGCTACATGGTCAATGCTAAAATCGTTATAGGGAAGCAGATCAACGAAACTGTTCGTCCCGATTTTGAACAACGTCGTTGTGAGTTCTACCCATCTCGCAGTCTTGCCGCCTTCGTAACTGCGAAGAATGTAGCGCCCTTTTTGGTCAGGGTCTTTCCGAATGAAAAAACCGTCCTCAGCTTTTTCTTGGTAATCGCCGACGATACGGTCGTCTTGGAATACGTCCTCGGCAGTGTAAAATGCATTCGGCGAAGTGAGGCACCCGGAGGCAATCAACATCACGGCAACCGCCAACAAGCAAAGCTTCATCGCCTTCATGTGAACTACGGGTTAATCGCGATTTGAGGGTTAAACTCCAGATTGCGCGAGCCGGAGGGATTCAAACCGGCGTCTCCGGCTTCTCTTTCGCAGTGGTGTTTTCCCGAAAGCCGTATGCCCAAAGTCCAACGGCTACGATGTTCCCTAAAGCCATTAGCTCAAGCCTCCGCTGTAAAGTCACAAGAAGTATCAGCGTCATAATGGACAGCACTACCAACGAATACACGTAAGCCACCCGCAGCGATTTGCCTGTAATGAGATTCAACGAGCCAAGTGCCATGCAGATGTATGGACTCGTCAGCAAAAGCCAGATTGCTCCGATGAGCAAAATTGCAAATAGTGCCGCACTAGAAGAACCATCGCCACCGCCCGCGCCGTCGCCTGCGCCTCCCATTGGACCACGCCAGTGCGCCAGTTGCATCACAAAGACAGTCCACACGATGCCTTCGACTACCGCAAGCAGCAGAACCATGATCCGGATAACGCGCATCATTGCGGCTTCGTCGTGTCGGCGGTGGCTTCCCAGTTGCGCGAACCATTCGCGTTGGCCACGCCCCTGAACTGAAACCACATTGACGCGCTCGGTTCGTCGTTGATTCCAAACTCCACGGAGAACTTGCTATAGACTTGACCGCCCCGACTCTTGAGGAAAAACACTTTTTGAATGTTGTCAAACCACGCCGGGTTTTCGTGGTTCATTTGCACCGGGTAACTGCTTTGGTATCCTTCCGCCGGAGCCTCGTAGATCACGCGAGATGCCGCATCGTCGGATTCGAGGATTCCCCCATTGACGGGTTTGAAATCAATTGACCAGTCGCTAGGATTTCGTTTCGAGAGTGGACCCGGTGCACGAGTGATGATAACCTCCAAATCGCCGCCACTGTCAGATACTTTCCCGGTCGTGAAATCAAAGAATAGCGGTGTGCCTGTGAACGGCAGCTTGTATTCCTGGTTAATTGGTACCAGGGGTTCCTGTCCTTGTAGCCTCCACATTTTGAATAAAACCGGTTTGTTCGGGTCAGGAATGTGCCTCTCTGCTTCCGGCCAAAGCAACGAATAAACAAATCGGGTGTTTGTTGTCGCCAGTGCGTAGCCCGCTTTGCTGATGTTGATTCCGAGGGCTTTTCCCTTGTAGCCGTCAATCTTAAACGAGCCGTTCACATCGGTGTTGATTGAGATTCTTCTTGTTCCGACTTGGGTGCCATTATTGATTTGAATGCTGCCCGTTATATTTGCGTTCGCAACCGGCGAATCAAACTGGTCTATAACCTTGCCGTATAGCACAACGTTTTCGTCGTTTAAAGTTGCCAGGCCTTCCTTCATCTGTGCTGCTTTGGTTTGCGTGAGCGGTGCTGGCACGTTTGGGCTGGCTACAGCCGGCGGCGTCAGCACGTTCGTGCGTCTGGCCGGACTAGCGCCACGCTGATTTGGTTTTATGGCCTCTTCCGCCGTGGGCGAAGGCATGGCGTTGGTTGCAGCCGCAGTCGGCAAAGGCATCTCGGCTGGTTTCTTTACAAACCAGATGAGCAGCACCATCAACAACGCAACCAAGGTAACAAACCAAAGAATCGAACGCCGGATTTTCATTACTGGCTGAGATTAAAGCCCACTGTTTGGGAAAATAACAGAGTATGCCAATAGCCTTGCTGTCGCATGTTAGTAGACCGAAACTCTGCACTGTGCCATTTGTGATCTGCGTAACTGTGCCCGGATGGGTCAGTCGGCCATATCGTAGTTAGATCAAGCATAGCATCCATTGTTGTGATTCCCGCTGTAGAACCCATAGCTTTTGAACGCGGTTCGGCGGCGTAAGCCATAGCCTGGTAGAGGTCTTGCTGCTGGTTGACTATGTCCAAGGTGATGGGGCTTTCGCCGACTGGGTAAAACAAAAAATGATTCCACGGTGAGGGATCGTTAGTGCTCCCGGTGTAAGAGTAATACCCTCCAATAAACGTATCAGGCTTGAGTTCTTGATTGAAATCCCACGCATCGGGGGAGAGCGCGTAATCGTTGATGTTGTAAGAATTGATTCGCCGTCCTGTGGCAGCGTTGTTCCCGGCCAGCCGATTTCCGTAAATGTTCGGCGTATCGGGTCCATAGCTTGATTGCCTAAGGATAACAGGGACACTTGGATTCACATGCGTGAAGTCAATTAAGTTGGTGACGGTGGAATCATACACATGGGCCGGAATCGCCGCCTGACTCGCTACGTAAGTGTTGACGATTTGATTTGTTCCCGCCAGCCGTAATGCTTCTCCGGTAACCACGTTGCCCATGCTGTGAGCCAACGTATAAACATGGCCGCGATATTGAGCGTTTAGATTGGTCAGAAGATTAACCAACCCCGTCGCTGACTTCCACGCAGTGAATTCACTGTTGTCATAGTTGTGTGGGTCGGTAAGCGGATTGCTCCAACTTGTGCCAATTTCGGATGAGAAGCCATTGTCAGTCGGCCAGCGAAAAAGTCCGAATCTTCCGTGATACCCCTGCCAATAAAGGCGTTTGAATGCCGTTTCTCCAAAGCGATCTTTTTCCCATGTTTCCATGTTCCACCCATGCACGTAAACAATATACGGCGTGTTAGTGTCTGTGGGAGGATCATATCGGAAAGAGGTATTCTCTCCGGCAGGCAGATTTTCTGTGGCACGCTGCGCGACGTTTGTGGGCGGGTAGGCCGGTCTTTCTCCTACCGTCCAGCGTTCATACATGTCCTTGATGTCCTTGATCTGAATGTATGCGGTTGTACTGCCGACAAGGTTTTGATTCGGGTCTAAAACCTGTAAGCTCACGTCAGCCCAGCCGGGCTGCGTGCCACAGAAGATGAAATGTTCGCTCAAATTCGTTTTGCCATTGAGAACAATGGAGAAACCGTTAGCCAAAATCCCCAGATAAAGCGAAGTCGAGTTGGTTACCTGTGTCTGTGCCGTGTTGTCGTCCGTGAGATAATTCGTGCCGCCAGCGGATTCGACCGCCCGGAAAATTCTCAAAGCAACACCGTCTGAGGTCAATTGTACCGTGTAATTCGTGGGTAATGCAGCCATTAATGAAGACAAGCCGGGAATCCATATGCGTGCATAATCCTCCAAGTCGCGCTTGCAGGGAATGGCGGGCAGGCCGTTAGTCGTAAACTGATCGTCTGGCACACGCTGAACGGCGGGGAGTCTGTTAATGTCTGTTGGACCTAAATCGTCTTCTTCAAAATCACTTCCATCTACTGTGTGCCCTCGGTCGTAATCGTTGTTCGCCCAAAAAAACCCGTTACG